>JAGCWG010000064.1 GCA_017961965.1 Bacteroidaceae bacterium
CTTTGTGCAAAACTACAACCGTACAGGTCGAAAACTTTTATAACCCTTAAAATGCGTAAAATGCAGTTTCTCTTTGATACTTAGTACACGTCAGTTCTTACGGTTCTTCGGGCTTACATGTTAAGTGAACCATAGGTGTACCTTAGGTTCACCTACAATTCCCTTACTAAACTAAGAGACACCTAAGGCACACCTAAGAGGCTGGTAAGGGAAATTTAATCCAACCGTACAGGTAGAAATAGCAGAGGAACAACGGACTTACATCGGAGTCACATAAGAATCATAGCCTTGGATGGACAGAACGATAAGCTTGTCAGCAGACAACTCATATTTCCCATTTTCTGATTTTTGCCACTTTTGTCATTGTTGCCATCATTTCATACCTGCTTCTCACCTACTTCACCATTACGATGAAGAGTGAGTAAAAAACATACCTCGTTCTATATGCAACATCATACGAGGTAATATTTGGATACTATTCCCAATGGACGACTCTTACATGACTGGAAAGACAGAATTAGCCGTTCGGATGCTTGTCCCGAACGGCTAATCACTTCCTTACGGTCAGAGAGACCGCTTCGCTTGGTTATCAATTATCCATTTTCAATTATCAATTAAGCCATAGGCTTCTTGGGCTTCTTATTTCTTACAGACGGCACGAACACTTTTACCTAAGCTACGCAAATAGGCAGTGACGTAAACTATTCTGTAGTTCGAATTCGGTTCAAGTTCGAGTAAACACGCCAAATGGTTGGTATAATGGAGCGAAGATGACCAGTAAAAACCTTGCAGACCCATTTTATAAGACGAACTATCAAAGTAATAACCAGCTGCAGGAAGAAATATGTGAGTATCAGACAAAGAATAGTTACTTGAAGGAGTCTTATATGATGTTACAACTTGTCCCTTGTCTGATAATGACTTAGCCTTATATACGATGTAGCCAGACGTACTTGTGCCATTATAGCTATTTGTCCAAACCCAATAACAGTTATCCACAAGTTCTTGAAACTCTTCCTTTGTTGGCATACGCCACGCACCACCCCAATTCACACTGGCCGCATCGTCTTCAGCTTCAAGGGTGGATTTATTGTCAACTGTTCCGTAAACCGCATTTACACAGTACTTGGTCATAGATTGTTCTGTGCCGTTGCACAACTTGTACGAAGATACATCATAAGCAAAATCCGACTGTGGCTATGTCTCTCCCCAGGCATAATAGTTGCCATATTCTTCAGGGCTTGATGCACCAATGTTCATGGCTGCCCACTTCAAGCCAGAAGGCAAGCCGAGGTCTATCCATTCGTGACCATTCTCCTTGCCATCGTACGCAAATGCAGGTTTCAATGTAGCAGTCCAGCGATAAGCCTTTCCTGCTTGTAGGGTCTTGCTTGCAAGAGTAGCTGTATATTCTGTTCCCTCTGTAGTAGTTGCTTTTAGCTTAAATGTTCCCGTAGTTATAGGTAACACGGCTATATAGAATGTAAGTTCCTTATTTGTTTCTGTTGTCGTTGCGTTAGAAGGTTTAATGGTGATTCCTGAGCTCCAAAAATGAGGAGAAACATCGCCTGTAGCCACGTTCATTTCCGCACTTAAAATCCATACAGTATTTTTATCAATATTACTGAGGGTGATGCTCTTCCATGTTGCAGCCACAGGCATGGTGAGCTTCAACTGAATGATTGAGATAGCATGCTTGAAGTCAAACACAACCTCAAATGGTGTTCCGTCCGAAAGGGTTGTTTCTACGAATGAGGAAGGAGCGTACATATAGTCATACTTCTTACCAATTGTTTCAAGTGTTCCGTCCTGACCCGTCATATCAATAGGCACGGCTGTATATGGAGTGGAAGCTGGCAACTTCCCATTGTATGGGCAATAAGCTGCATACGTATTCTTACGGTTGAGTGCCCAGCCTGCACCATCAAACGTGGCAAAGTGAGCATCCGCACCATCAAGCACATTCAGTTTCTGCTCTGCCTGATTGTTTGTCTCTGGATAAATAGGAAACACGCCAAGTGCATCATAGCTTGCCCATGCAAAACTGATGCCCTTGTCCGTAGCCGTGAGTGATGTACGTGTGTCATCATCATACTCGAAAGGCTTGCTACGAAGAACTACCTTCTCCACATTATCATTTGACTTTGTTTCTGCCTCATCCATAAGTTCAGAGGAACAAGATGCAAGCAATAACAAAGGCATTAAGTTAAGGAATTGTTTCATTTTCATGTCTTTTTTAGTTTTCAAATAATAGTGACAGCAAAGATACAACATAAATGAGTAAGAACAAAATAAATAGGAGAAAAAAGACATGGCCGAACCGACTGACTTCGCTATGACACCGAAGTGATTCCAAAGTGACACCACAATGACTCTACTATTATAGTAGAGAAATAGCGAAGCGACAACGAAGGCACGACGGAGGTACAACGTAGATACAACGTACAAACGGCAGTCAAGCCGAGACTTGACTGCCGTTGGATTGGTATGCAGAATGTAGATTAGCGCTGTGGCATCTTGCCATCAAGTGCATCGACAATCATACGAAGAAGTTCATCCGTTGGACGTGAGAGGCGCATATTACCCACCTGCGTCTGCGCCTTACGCTTGCCTGACTCTATGTCCTTGATGCGCTTCTGGAGAATCTTCTTAATCTCTGCCTTCAGCTTTGGGTCGGCATCTGGTGCAGAGAAAGGCTTTGTCCACTGTGCCAACTGCATGTCTGATGCATCAAGCGATTTGTTGTCAAGGTACTCTTTTATGTAGCCTATGTAGGACTTCAAATCCTTCTGCTTCTCTGACAAGGTGATGAGAGTGCTGAGGCGATAGTGGTCTGCCTCCTTTGTCTTCAGCTCAGCAAGGAGTGAGAGGAACGCATCAAACTGTGCCTTGTCGAGGTTTACGCCACCATCCTTCTCTATGATAAGCTGACGCTGGTAGCCAGCGAGAACATTGGTTATCTTAGCCTCAACTCCTCGTGCACCAATGTATGATGCAAGAGCATCTGGATTCTTGGCTGTATAGATAAAGGACTTGGCAAATGGGTTGTTGATGTTTGAGAGGAATATGCGACGAAGAGTGCTGTCACCTGCAAATGTCTCTTCCTTTCCTGCAAGCAAAGCCTCAGCGACATCGTTGGCATCCTGCGTCTTGTAAGTTGCAGTCAATGTCTTGAGGTAAGCGAGAAGGAACTGAGGGTCTCTTTCGCCTGCATCCCAACGCTCCTTGAGTGTACCAGATGAGTTGTCGCTACTCTTCTCTTTCACCCTCTTAAGGAACTCGTCTGCCTCGCTTCCGCCAAGGAAACGGCCAATCTCCTGAAGGTCGGCATTGAAGATGACGAACGTAGGATAAGCCGTCACTTGCAACTTCTTTGCAAGAGGTGCGCCATACTGGCTCTCCATGTCAATCTTTACGCTAACGAACTTTGGGTTCATGGCTGAACCAACTTTTTCCTGCGTGAATACGGTAAGTGCCATCTTGCGGCAAGGACCGCACCATGTGGTGAAGCAGTCGAGGAATATCAACTTGCCTTCTGCCTTTGCCTTTGCAGATGCCTGTTCAAGCGTTGTACCATCTGGCTCAAAGGCTATGCCCTGAGCCATTGTTGTGATAAATGTCAATAATGACAATGTGATTGTGATAAGTCTTTTCATATTGTAGTGATGTTTTGCCCCCCACCCCCCGAAGGGGGCGTCTGTTCAGAGCTATGGAGGGAAAATTTTAATTTAGAATTGACAATTGATAATTGATAATTACTTCCTTGCAGTCAGTGAGATCGCTACGCTTAGTTGATAATTACTTCCTCAGTGAGACCGCTACGCTTAGTTGATAATTACTTCCTTGCAGTCTGTAAAACCGCTTCGCTTAGTTGTAAAATCTTAAATCTTAACTCTTAATACTTAATTTAAGTGGGGGCTACTGCATCGAGAACTTCCATGCCATGTCCTTCACACGACCAGGGATTGCGTACTCGTAATGAGTAGTGGTATTGAGAATACCGCTGGCAGGATTGATGAGGTACTGATATACCTTGCCTTCACGCTTAGCTTCATTCCATGTAGCTATGTGAACGAGATTGTCTGCCCTTGGCACAAGTCCGTAACCATATACCGTACCGTGGTAATACTTCATCATTCGAACGCAAGTGATGACCTCGTCACTCGATGGAGCTTCCCATGCCACGCTTGCTGGCTGATTGCTGTCATAGGCGAAGTCGTAAAGACGGTTGCCTGCGGAGTAATAGACGAAGCTACCTACGTGACTTGCGGCAAATGACGTTATATCATGTATATCAGGACATAATCCATCAAGTGCATAGAGTCCAACACCTATGTTAGCAGTCTCAGGCGTTGTTGAAGCAAAGTTTGCCACAGCAAGATATCGCTCATCACCTTTAGACATAATGATATAGTCATAAGGCCGGAGATTCATTCCCTGACTCAAGCCTCGTCCCCAGTCAGCCATGACAAGTTCCATACCTGTATTGTTCACATCGAAGGCAGCAACAGAGGCATCCTGTTCACCAAATTCACGTAGGCGTGCATCGTTGTAGCCAGCATAACGGAACTTGTGATAAGTCTGGTCATAGACCACAACGCCATAGTTAAGCGTGTTAGGTACCTCGGAGTTCCAAGGAGCAAGTGTGCCTACATTGTCGTCTGTAAACTTAGCCACACCAAAGCGAGTGGTACGTCCTTCAGTCGTACTGAACGAGTAAGTGTTTGTATATACCTTATTGTCGTTGATGACTATCTCGGAGTTCTGTCCAGACATGACGCCTGCACCATGCTCGCCATACCATGTAGGAGAGACGGTGGAAGGTGCGTTATGGAAGAAATCGCCAAACGAAACAGCTTTCTCTATACCGTTCTCACTTACTCCCGCCAATGTGCGGTCAGTACAGAGTCCCACGTAGTTATTACCCGAAGCAAGCGATACGGCAATGTCAAGACAACGGATAGGCTTACCCTCAAGAGGTGTGCCGTTGGTGGTCTCATACACATTGGTATAGTAGCGGTTGTAGTTGGCATGCAACTTCGTCCATGGATTGTAGATAAGTGCCAAGTCAGATGTCTCTGGCACGTCATTACGCTCGTAGAACACCATCCAGCCACCGTCGAACACCTCGCTCACAGAAACAGGTATGCGCATGAACTGACGAATGTTATCATTGCGGTTGGTCACAACAAGTTGCACGTAATAGTTACCACCAGTCCTATTGATTACCGCCTTGAGGGTACGCTCATTGCCTATGGTATCAATAACAGCATTTGCACCAGAGCCTGACACAGCGCTATAAATTGTCCATTGATAGTCGAGTGGAACATTAGCACCCTCCGACACCCTCTGTCCGTTGAACACCACATCAGGATTGAGTTCAAGCGTGTCAAACCTCATGACGGCATACTCAGACAGCACGTCAGTACCAGCCGTGTCGATGCTCACCACGTCAAGGGCGTGATAGTCGTAATTACCCTTGTCCTCATAGCACGAAGCAAGGAGCAACGATGCCACGGCAAACAGGGTGAAGCCCTTCATTCGTCTTTTATTAGTTAATATGTTTGTGCTCATATTGTCATGTCATTTTTTAGAAAGTTACAGGCACTCCAAACTCATCCGTAAGCGGAGTGTCATGCGTGTTGTTATACTCATTGAGTGCGAGTTGCACACACTGCTGCAGATACACTGCATACGAAGCAGAGACCACATTGGTCGTCTCGTCGTATGATGTCTGTGCATTATAGTTGATGTCAAAGTCAATCAATCCAATATGCTCAATCATGAACTGATACTTAACCCTACTGTACGAACCGAAGTACTTGCTCAACGCCACACGTGGATAGTTGGCACTATCCCAGTTGGCAGGCTTGGCAAGATAGTTCTTCAGCACGACCGTAAACTGCTGATGCTTCTCCGTACCAATGGAGAAAGCATCGGTAGGTACGACACGGAACTGCACCTCGCCATCCGACTCAGAGAAGAGACTCTTGTCCGTCAGCTTCTGAGTGTTGAAATACACCTTGTATGAGCCACCCACGCTACCTGCAGGAATGACATAATCCTCTGTGCGAACAGTAGGAGCAACAAGGGCTGAGTCCTTGCCAAAGACCTCAAGTCGGAACGTGCGGTCATAGTCAGTCACCACACCACTCACCTGAGCGTAGAAAGTGATGCCTCCTTCCTCATAGGCATAAGAGTAATTATAAGTGGCATGGTCATGAACAGCACCTGCCTGAGTACCCACCCAGATGTTAAGTGCCGTATAGCTTGTGTCAAAGCCGTCAAGCTCTGCCTTTTCACAAGCAGTAAGAGCAAAAAGCGTTGACAGTATGTAGAATATCTTTTTTTTCATTTTGCTATGTGTTGTTAATTGTGAATTATATTCACCTATTCTCCTCCCTATGTGCAGATTCCGTCTCTGTTATTGGTAATGGGAATGTATATACCTTGTCTGCCACTGCATCAGCATCAGAGTACAAGATGACTGGACTGTTCAATCGCTTGTAGAGGAAGAACAGCTGTCCCTCACCAAGCAACTCACGACGGTACTCATGAAGAAGTTCCGTAAAGAAGTCAGCAGGCATCTCGCCAAGAACAGGAAGGTTACGAGCATTGCGCACCTGATTAAGTACAGCAAGAGCCTCATCGGTATTACCAAGGCGATAGAGAGTCTCACACTTTATGAGATATATCTCCGCCAAACGTATGAGTGGCATCTTGTTGGAATAAAACTCTGCTCCATTACTTGGAGCATCGTACTTAGTGACATAGCGATTATTGGCGTGAGTGGAAGAACCTGACTTGAACAGGAAAGTGTAGCGATAATCCTGCGTAGCATTATCGAAATAGTCAAGCAGACGCTCACGAGTGACAGCATAACTGTAAGGAGAGCCGTCAGAGAAGTAATTATCAGCCACGTCGCTTGTCAAGGTGAGGTTGTTGAGTGCAAACAGATGCTCATCAGCAAGACATCTATCATAGCCTGCCTGAAGATTGCTTACCGTTGCCCATGTGAAAGCTCCTGACTGCATCACCTCGTCAGCAGCCTTGGATGCACCTTCGTAGTCACCCTTCCACATACGCACACGTGCCTCAAGTCCCTTGACGGCATAATAGTTAAGATGCAACTGGCGATTGTATAGATAGCCATTGTCCTCGACCTCAGTTATCGTACGGCCTGTAGCTATCGGGTCATGCCCTTTCAGAAGGGCTTCCGCATCAAGTACATCCTTCAGCACCGCCTCTGTTGCCTCACTCACGCTCAACTGTGGAGCTACACTATACGAGAGCGAAGAACTGTAAGGGATTGATGGCTGGTTAGGGTTAACCGAATAACTCACTCCAAAGCAACGGAGAAGGTCGAAGTGGAGGAATGCGCGAAGAGCCAAAGCCTCGCCCTTGATAACTTCGTAGTTGTCCTTGGCAAAGAGACCTGCCTTTGCATCAATATTAGCAAGGAGATGATTTGCGTTAGCTATACCTGTGTAGTTAGTTGTCCAGATGCCACGTATGAATCCAGTTGGATAGGCTGCATCATAGTTATATGTTGCCACATCACTATACTGTGACGAATAGTAATAGTCCCATTCCTGGCCAAGCACACCAATAAAGCCATAGGTAAGTTCCTTGGCATAGGTATTGTTTGACAACATGGATGAATACACTCCAGCAAGTGCTTCCTTGAAACCTCGTTCGGAAGAGAACAACTCAGTGTCCTCCACCTGCGAACGTGGTTGTACGTCGAGCCACTCGTTGCACGATGCCATAACAAGGCTAAGGCAAAGCAAGGACAACGTAGAAGCTATGCTATGTTTGTTGTTATGTTGTTTTATTTTCATTTGTTCGTTGTTGTTTTGGAGTTAGGGTTCAGCCAAGGACGGCTGAACGGAATACGATGCTCTCGATTCTTCATTCACGATTCCTCATTCTTCACTCTTCATTCTTCATTCACGATTCTTCATTCACGATTCTTCATTCACGATTCTTCATTCTTCATTCTTCATTTAAAACGTTGCCGCAAGCGAGAATGCAAACGTGTGAGCATATGGATAACTTACGCCTCGCTCGGCACGCACGGTAGAAAGATGGAACACATCATTCACATAGAACGTGAGGCGCAGTCGCTCCAACTTTGCCTTCTGCAACCATGTCTGATACTTGAAGTCGTAATAGGCAGATATTGACGTGAGTTGGAGCATATTGTTACGCTGAACGAAACGTGTGGATGCGTATGTAGTGGTTGGAGAACTTGAAATATGCTTGTAGAGAGCAATATCTCCCACCTCGTTCCATGTGTCGCTAAACACACGACGGTCAACATTATTGGCTATGTTCACATTCTCTACCCTATCCACGAGAGTCTGATTGTAATAGTCTCCTCCCAGCTGGTAAGTGAACAGAAGATTAAGACCTATGCCACGGTACTCTCCATTGAAGCCAAACGTGCCATGAACCTTTGGATTTGAGTCACCAGCTATGATGTAGTCATCCGTCGTATAGTCATAAGTCATAGTACCATCCTTCTTCTGGAACATCTCACGTCCAGTTGCAGGGTCGATACCAAGTGAACGTACAGCCCAGATGGCTGTCATGGATTGTCCTTCCTCATAACGTATGATTGGAAGGGTTGATTGCTTTGAATCCTGTTCACGGTTGAACGTGCTCAACGCCTCGTTTATCTCGACAACCTTATTGACATTATGCGCTATACTTCCCGAAAGACTCATGAATGACTGCCCTTTCTGATAGAAACGCCAGTTAGCAGTTGCCTCTATACCCTTGTTCACAACATTACCGAGGTTCTCCATGTAGCTTGAGAATCCTGTGGATGAAGGAATAGACATGGAAGTAAGGGCGTCATGCGTCTTACTGTTATAATAGTCGAAGCGCATATTGAACTTTCTACCTATACCCAAGTCGAAGCCCACAGTAAAGTCACCAGTCTGTTGCCACTTGAGGTTGGGGTTAGGCATTCCCATAAGATATGCTCCCGATATGTTGTCATAAATAATGGAGTCGTAGAACTTGTATGTCGCCTTAGCTTGGTAAGGAGAGAAATTCTGATTACCCGTCAAGCCGTATGTGACACGCAACTTGCAGAGGGTAAGCCAGTTTGCCGTCTCCATGAAATGTTCCTTGTGTAAGTTCCAGGCAGTACCAATGCTCCAGAATGTACCCCAACGATTGTTACTACCAAACACGGACGAACCGTTGAAACGAAGACTTACGTCAAAGAGGTAACGCTCGTCATAGGAGTAGTTGAGCGCACCCGTAATACCGAGTGAACGTGTGTTGCTCTCGTTTCCAGAAGGGACACCTCCATCGGCATACTGACGTGCAAAGGTGATGTAATCAACATGTGAATTAAGGAATCCCCATGCAGTCATACCATCAGACAAGGAGCTTGACGACTGCAAGGAGTAAGCCACATTGGATAGGAGCAAGTGCTTATCCCATTGATGTGAATAGTGACCAGTCACGTCCACGGATATGCTGTTGCTCTCGCCATTAGTTATGGTGTAGCTTCCACGCTTGAAGTAACGGTCGCCCGTCCAGTCATTAAAACGAGTATGGTCACCAGGATAGAAATCCTCGCGCCTATTGTTCTGGTGAGTATAACCAACACGTGCCGTGAAACGCCAGTCGGCAGCAGGACGATACTCCACATACACGTTCTCACTCACCTCCGTATATTTCGAGAAATTCTTTGTGCCTAACGTAGCATTATAAAGGGGATTGTAGTATGTAAGCGTACTTCCGTTTGCACCCGGCGATGTGTAATAACCAAGTACCTTCTGCACGTTACCATTGTCATCCGTTGGCTTGAAATAAGGGTTCATGGCAACATAATCGGAGAATGTACCATAAGGGCTGTCATCCGCCTTGTTACCCGTAACCGTAAGAGAATTACGGAACGACCATTGCTTGTATCTGTATGCCAAGTTAATGTTACCAGAGATAGTACGGCGACCAGATTCCTTCATCACGCCAGCCACGTTGTTGTACATCACGCTCGCAGAATAGCGCATCTCTTCAGTACCGCCTTCTATATTAGCAGTATGCTTCTGTCCCACGCCTGTACGCAAAGGTTGTGAGAGCCAATAGGTGTTTACCCCACTTGCAATATCCGCAGCAATGGCATTATATTGTTCATCAAGCAAAGCCTGATAGTAAGGCGATGAGGAAGTATAGCGTCCAGCAATCTGCTCAACCTGCAACTTTTCCCTTGCATCACACATATTATAAGAGGTGAGGTCAGGCACTTCCACATTAAGGTCGCCCGTATAGCTGATACGCAGCCTACCAGCCTCTGGCAAGACTGTCTCAACGACGATGACGCCATTACTTGCCTTCGAACCATAGATAGCCTTGGCTGTACCATCCTTGAGTACTGTAACAGACTTGATACGGTTGATATCCAAGTCGAATATCTGCTGTTGACTTGCTTCAAAGCCATCAAGAATAAAGAGCGGAGCATTAGGATTACCGCTATAGTCGCCTTGAAGTCCGCTGAACGATGCCTTACCACGGATAGTAATATCTGCCATGTGGTTAGGGTCAGAACCGTTGATGTCATTCATCTCCACCACGAATGCAGGGTCAAGAGCCTGTACAGCCTTCAATACATTCGAACCACTTACAAGTTTCAAATCCTCTTGTGTGAAACTGGAGGCAGAACCTGTGAACGTGGATGACTTGTAGTCAAAGAGACCTGTTACGACAACATCATCCAGTTGAGTATCATCCTGGAGTACAATAACTATATTCGTATGATTACGTTTTCCATCATACGACTTGGTTTGAGACTTCATTCCCACGAATGATACATCAATCGTCACGCTTTTACCTTGAGGAACAGACAATGTGAATACTCCATTCTCATCAGCCAAGGCACCAGCCTTGGATTCACGTACCTTCACATGCGCTCCTGGCAAAGTACCACCTTGGGCATCCTTCACCACACCTTGCAACAACACCATACCATCACGAACAAAAGAACGTGGGCGTTCAGGTGTTACCTGTTGCATAGGGACGCTCTTTGGTTCGTCCTGCGCCGACAAGGTGAAAAACATTCCTTGTCCAAGGAAGGCAAACAACATAAGTGTTTTAATTTTCGTTTGTGTAATAATAGTCATTTGTTCATTTACTTTGTGCGGTGCAAAGATACAAATATTTTTTGTTTATAAACCAACACTGCCACATAGTATATAAAAATATACCATAATTATGGTATGTATCACTGCATTTAGCTTACATCAAAACCGCGTACGGTTTTAATGATACAAAAAAAAGACGCAACTGCATTGCAATTACGTCCTTTACATTTGTATCTTAAAGAAAATTCCTCAGATTACTTCTTCATAGCAGCGTAGCGGCTCATGAACTTATCAACACGTCCTGCAGTATCGACGAGCTTAGCCTTACCTGTGTAGAATGGGTGAGAAGTAGAAGAAATTTCAATCTTGACTACTGGATACTCCTGACCGTCAGTAAATACCTCTGTGTCATTTGTCTTTGCTGTTGAGCGAGAAAGGAACATATCGCCATTTGACATATCCTTGAAGATAACTGTGCGATAGTTCTCTGGGTGAATACCTTGCTTCATAATTTTATTGTTTTTATACAGTTCAATATTATTGCTGGTAACAATAAGTTATTTTAATTATCTCTATGCGAAAACGGACGAATCCGAAATCAGCGTGCAAAAGTAGGCATTTTCTGCGAACTGACAAAACATTTCTGTAATTTTCTTTCAGAATGTGTGTAATATAGTTGACTGACAGTCTATACTTGCATCATTATACATCGTGATTATAGGTTTATTTATCGATGGTAATGCATATCAATTATTAATTATCAATTATCAATTGTCAATTGTCAATTATTAATCACCCTTGCATCCTTTGGATTCTTCAATCCTACCGTGGACATATACACTGCAGCCGTGCCAAGAATGCAAACGCGTGCACCAAGCATGGATGGATTATCGCACAAGTTGAGAGAGCCACGAATGCGCTTTGGGGAAGCAGGGAGCTGAACAGGAACACAATGCTCATAGTTTACCTCAAAAGGTGAAACACCAAGTATGATATTGGACGACACATCGCCACAGCCAAACACAGCTCTCTGCATCGTCCTGCCATCCACATAGGCAACGATGTAGCCCATCAGCCATACTTCCACATCACTTTCCTCGTCAGAGGACAAACGCGAGGGAATATCACCACACAAGAAACCATAGACAGTATAAGGATTAGTCTCCGTACCCTCACCCATCACACTCGCAATACCAGACGAATCAATCATTTCACCTGTATCAAGGTCAAAGCCACAATAAAAGCCCCAGGCGAACGAAGTTGTTCGTCGAGTACTGTCATCCCACTGCACTCCATTACCTTTCTCCTCTGCAGACGAGCCACTCTCATTAGTGATATCTGGCAGTTCCACTTTTTCGCATGAAAGGAAGAATGTAAGCACGGATAACAACATCAATATGAGCATAGATGGTGCTTTCATGAGCGCAAAAATAAATAATCTGAGGGAAAAAGAAGAAAAGAACACACATTTTTACATAATGACACCGTCATTCTCACGACAATACATCACAAAAAACAATAAAATGTAAGGTAAAGATACCATTAAGAAAGAATTTGAGGCATGCGAAGCAGAAAAAAACGAAAATAGTAATATTCAAACGAAAAAAAACACAAGAAAAGGTGCGATAGAACGGAAAAATGCGCTACCTTTGCATTGCTTTTCGCTGAGAAGAGCAAGGTAAAGAGTTTAACAACTTATTTTTCTAAATAATAACATTATGGTAAATTACAAGGAACTTGGTCTCGTAAATACACGCGAGATGTTCAAGAGAGCTGTTGCAGGTGGCTACGCTATCCCAGCTTTCAACTTCAACACAATGGAGCAGATGCAGGCTATCGTTATGGCTGCAGTAGAAACTAAGTCTCCAGTTATCATGCAGGTTTCAAAGGGTGCTCGTAACTACGCTAACGGCACAATCCTCCGTAACCTTGCTAAGGGTGCTGTTGAGTACGCTAAGGAACTCGGTTGTGAGGCTCCTGAAATCGTTCTCCACCTCGACCACGGAGATACTTTCGAACTCTGTAAGGATTGTATCGACAACGGTTTCTCTTCTGTAATGATCGATGGTTCTTCACTTCCATACGAGGAGAACGTTGCACTCGCAAAGAAGGTTGTTGACTACGCTCACCAGTTCGACGTAACAGTTGAGGCTGAGCTTGGTGTTCTTGCTGGTGTTGAGGACGAGGTTGTTGCTGCTGAGTCTCACTACACTAAGCCAGAGGAGGTTATCGACTTCGCTACTCGTACAGGTTGTGACTCTCTCGCTATCTCAATCGGTACTTCTCACGGTGCTCACAAGTTCACTCCAGAGC
>JAGCWG010000065.1 GCA_017961965.1 Bacteroidaceae bacterium
ACGTTGTTTTGTGCGTCAAGTATCTGTACCTTGTAGCGTGGGTTACCACTCCATGCAGCCATTGAGTGCGTGAGTCGGTACATACCTGCCTCCAGTTCGAGCGGGTATGCTGACTGACGACCATATTCAGCGTAGCCTTCGCGCCAGTATAATGCCTTGCCCTGATGACCTGTGAAGCCACTGAACATACGTGCTCCTGCGGAGTATGAGTTTGGATATTCGTGTGTCTCGTTGTTCTCCTGAACGGCACGCCATCCTTCAGGAACCGTTCCTGCAAGAGCCTTGCTGAAATTGAGACTATAGACGGATGTCATGTCCTCGAACACAGGTTGGAGCGTTACATTGTCGTCAGGCATGATGAATGTGTTATCATCGTGTAGCACGATGCTACCGTGGATGATGTTCCAGCCTATGTGCTTGTAGCCATCAATTGGAGTGACATTGAGACTTACGACATCGCCCTCGCTTGCAGAGTCGGACTCCATGGTTACTGTGCCATACTCTGATTCTCGAATGACGACGGCATATTTCTCAGCCTTGTAGTCTGCTGGTTCGATGATGATATTGTCGAGATACGTGTTAAGTCCGCCTGTATTCGTAATGGTGATGGTGTTCTTGCCGACCTTGAGAGCAGCCTCCATTGACACCTTGCACCATTCGTTATATTCCGTCTTGGGGAAAACGACGCTCTGTCGTGTACCATTGGCGTAGATTGTCATCCTTCCGTTCTTGGTTGCATTAGGCGTAGTGTAGCGCACAGCTATCTTGTATGTGCCAGCCTCCTTGCAGTTGTAAGAGTAAGTGAGCGCACCGCTTGTGCTTGTACCTGTCTCAACAAAGCCGTTGCCAGCATGTCCTCTCACGTTAGGATACCAGTTGTATGGGTCTGTCACGTTACTTTTTACGTTCTTGAAGTCCATGTCCTCAGCCTCGATGACTACTGGTCCACGGTATTCTTCTGGTTGCTTAGGCATTTCAAGCTGAGCCACTGCAAGTGTGTCCGTCAGACGTTCCGTACCGTTTCCGCTACAGTTGATGTCGATGTCTATTGCACCGAGGTGCTTCACGTTGAGAGTATAGATCTTACTCTCTTCGTTCCACTCTTCCGTAACGTTTGCCGTTGCATTTACACGCTTCTGGAATGTGTATGTAGGCTGAACGGTTGCACCCTTAATAACAATCTGGTCAAGCACCTGGGTTGTTGTATCGCTGCGGTAGTTGTTGAGATAGAACTTGATATGGTTCTTGTACTCATGTACGAGACCTGACGACAACTTACCGTATATGAGAATGAGAGAGTCACATGTGTTATATTGGAGAGGGATGCGACCCGTTGCATTCACCTTGCTGTTAAGGTAAGTGTAAGGAGTGTATGTCACGAGTTGGTTGCGAAGACGATTGACGTAGAGGTCGCCTTTGCTCACCTCTGGGTAGTATTTGTTGAATTCATCAACCTTCTTTGTTTGTGTTGACCAACGAGAAGAGTAAGTTGACTTGTTTACCTTTACAGGAATGGACTTCGCAAGTTCGTCGTACAACTGGATGGCAACAGGTATTGCTCCATAGCGACCAGTCTTCTTGAAGTAGCAGAAGTTATCCATCCACTGACCGTTGCCACGGTTGAACGGGTCTGTCTGTTTGTAAAGTTCGTCATAGAGGTTTCCCCATGCTGCATATTTCTGTTCGTCATTGCCACTTGACACGTTATTGACAACCACAATCTTTGTTCTGTCAACCACTTCCTCACGTGAAGGAATATACATTTCACCATCAATAATCTTCTGGAACATATCGAGCCAGGCATTCTTGAAACCAGGGAAACATCCCCAGTTGCGACGAGAATAGCCATTGACTGTGGAGTTATTGAGGTTCTGGAAATCTTCAGTCCATATAAGCTCAGGACCATCCCACACTGCACCTCCGTTTACGCAAGTCTGCTCCATCACAGTGCCGATTCCAGCTGCAATAGGATATTTCTTTCCGTGCTTCTCTCCAAGTATTGCATCAAGTGCTCCGTTGTAACCGCAGTTATCATAGCGCACTCCATAGTTCTTTGCCAGTCCTGAGATGAAAGGAGAGAATGTCACACTCTCATTGTTGTAGAAACATGATGATGTAGTATATTTGTACAACCACAAAATAGCCTCTGGGTATTGCTGACAAGCCTTGAGAAGGTTGCTGTTTCGCTTCATCATACCTACAGGATTGAGTGGGTGTGACCAGATGTTACCGCAGAAACTGATGGTGAGGAAGCCGCCGTACTTATGAGCCATAGGCACAAGCTTGGCAAAGAGTGCTATACGTGAAGTCTGTGTGCTTGAACTCTTGTCGTTAGGTTCATCGAAGCCCCAGAACTGTTCTGCATAGTTCCATCCAAGGAAATTAGGATATGTCTTGTAGAAATACTCAAAAGTCTCAAGGTCGTCATCCTGAATGTGCGTGTGACCGCCACTGGCTGGTTGACACGTAAACCACATACCGTTGTGCTGGCATATCGTAGCCCATGATTTGTATGTCCTCACGGCATTCTGTGGCATCTTGTACACGTTCTTCTCCTTGTCATACTGACATGAGAGCGAAAGGTTCATCACCACGTATGGTTTGATGGATGCTGGAATAAGGTCAATAATCTTCTGTGGGTCTGCCTTGTTCCACACATCGACGTGAATGAGCCACATCGGATGCTTGGAGTCGATAGGACGACGTTCCTGTGCCGACACACTTGTGCCAGCCGTCATAAGAAATAATGCGATTAAAATGATAAGGTTTGTAAAACTTTTCATATTAGTTCAATTTGTATATTTGTTGCCTGCAAAGGTAATTACTTTACAACAAACCATCTTGTTTTCACGTTACCGCCATTTTATTTTATGATACATTATGCAGAATGAATGAAAAATACTATTTTTGTAACGTAATTTAAGATACATTGGTAGTAATATGAAAGTAATAAATCTTAGTGCAAAGAATACTATTCTTAATAAGTATCTTGCAGAAATCCGTGATGTCAATCTCCAGAAGGAACGTATGCGTTTCCGCCAGAACATTATCCGTATCGGTCATGTTGAGGCATACGAGGCAAGTCGTTACCTTGACTATGCTGAGAAGGAGGTGCAGACTCCTCTTGACAAGTGTGATGTCAGTGTTCCTCAGAACGACATCGTTGTTGGTACAGTTTTCCGTGCAGGTCTTCCGCTTCACCAGGCTTTCCTCGATGTGTTCGACGATGCAGACAATGCCTTTGTTTCAGCTTACAGGTACTACCTTGATAAGGAATGTACAAAGGTAGGCGTGAAGATTGAGTATATGGCTACTCCTGTCCTTGACGGTAAGACACTCATCCTTGTTGACCCAATGCTTGCAACAGGCGAGAGCATGGAACTTGCATACAAGGCATTCCAGACAAATGGTACTCCAAAGCAAATCATCATGGCATGTGTCATTGCAAGCAAGCAAGGTGTTGAGCATCTACGCAAGTGTTTCCCTAATGACAATGCCACCCTTATCTGTGGTGCAATAGACCCTGTGCTCAATGAGCGCAAGTACATCGTTCCTGGCCTCGGTGATGCTGGTGACCTCATGTACGGAGCAAAGGAGACAAAGAAGGAATAAAGGTAGGATGACATACCTTAACCTAATATACTTGCAAAAATGAAGAAATTACTAAGCACGATAACAATTGTGTCGTGTGCCATGATGGTACAGGCGCAGTCGTTGCCTATGGATGAGTTTGTTACTCAGCTTATGGGCAAGATGACACTCGAAGAGAAACTTGGTCAACTTAATCTCCTTCCTGGTGGCGACATCACAACGGGTGCAGCCATGCAGACAGAGGTGGGTTCTCTCACCCATAAAGGTATGCTTGGCGGTATCTTCAACATCAAGGGTGTTGATAAGATTCGTGAGTTGCAAGAACTGGCTGTCAAGAAGTCACGTCTCGGTATTCCGCTAATCGTCGGAATGGATGTAGTTCACGGTTATGAGACTATATTTCCCATTCCGCTTGCACTCTCTTGCTCATGGGATATGGATGCCATAGAGGAAAGTGCGCGTGTTGCAGCCAAGGAGGCGAGTGCCGACGGTATCAACTGGACGTACAGCCCAATGGTTGACATTGCCCGTGATGCTCGTTGGGGACGTATTGCCGAAGGCTCAGGCGAAGACCCTTTCCTCGGTAGCGAATGTGCCAAGGCTATGGTTCGTGGCTATCAAGGCAAGGCGGACGGTAGCGATATGTATGGCGACAAGGAACGCATCATGGCTTGTGTCAAGCATTTTGCCCTCTATGGTGCAAGTGAGGCAGGTCGTGACTATAATACCGTGGATATGAGTCGTCAGACAATGTATAATTACTATCTTCCTCCATATAAGGCTGCTGTTGAGGCTGGCGTGGGAAGTGTGATGTCATCATTCAATATCATCGACTATGTCCCTGCTACTGCCAATAAGTGGTTGCTTACGGATGTGTTGCGTAATGAGTGGAAGTTTGACGGATTCGTCGTTACTGACTACAACAGCATCGGCGAGATAGGTATCTGGGGTGCTGGCAACCTTGCCAAGGGTTCCGCCCGTGCACTCATGGCAGGAACAGATATGGACATGTGTAGCTATGGTTTTCTGCGTACCCTTGCTCAGTCGCTCAAGGATGGCAAGGTGACGGAGGCACAGATAAACCAGGCATGCCGCCGTGTGCTTGAGGCGAAGTACAAGCTCGGTCTTTTCAAAGACCCATATAAATATTGTGACAGTAAGCGTGTGAAGAAGGACATCTTCATATCTGAGCATCGAGCAGCAGCCCGTCGTATTGCGAGTGAGTGCTTTGTGCTTTTGAAGAATGAGGATAACATCCTTCCACTCCAGAAAAAGGGCACGATTGCGCTTATTGGTCCTCTTGCCGACAATCGTGCCAATATGGAGGGTACATGGTGTGTGGCTGCTGTCCACGACAAATATCCAACCCTTCTTGAGGCAATGCGTGAGGCTGTTGGTGACAAGGCTGACATCCTTTATGCACAAGGCTCCAACATCTGTCGTGATGCCAAGTTGCAAGAGGCAGGCGCCTTTGGCAAACTAACTCCACGAGGCGATGATGACAAGATGAAGGATGAGGCTCTCCGCATAGCGCGACAGGCAGATGTGATTGTGTGTGCCATGGGCGAGAGTGCCGAGATGTCAGGTGAGAGTTCTTCACGTGCCACACTTGAGTTGTTTGACGTTCAACACGAACTTCTTGCTGCACTCAGGGAATTGGGCAAGCCAATCGTCCTGCTCAATTTTGCTGGTCGTCCTACAGTCCTCAGTTGGGAAAGCAAGAATATCTCTGCCATCATGAACGTGTGGTTCGGAGGAAGCGAGACAGGACCTGCCATCTGTGATGTTCTCTTTGGTGATAAAGTACCGAGTGGTAAACTCTCGGTAAGCATGCCTCAGGCAACAGGTCAGGAACCGCTCTATTACAACCACATGAACACTGGCCGTCCTGTCAAGGCTGGAGCCGACAGATATTATAAGTATCAAAGCAATTATCTGGAGGTGCGTAACGACCCACTGTATCCATTTGGTTTTGGCCTAAGTTACACACAATTCGACTATTCTGACATACGTCTAAGTACGACATCAATGTCAAAGGATGGCACCCTTACAGCATCTGTTACAGTCAAGAACACTGGTGGCTACGATGCTGATGAAGTCGTGCAGCTATATATCCGTGACATAGAGTCTGAATGTGTCCGTCCTGTCAAGGAACTGAAGGGATTCCAACGCATCCACCTCGCCAAGGGCGAGAGCAAGGACGTTTCATTCACCATAACGCCTGCTCTTCTTTCCTATTATGATTATGACTGTCGTCTCGCCCTGGAGCCAGGAAAGTTTGACATTATGATCGGCACCAACAGCAATGACGTAAAGAAATCCACAATCATTGTGGAGTAGTAGCTTGATTCTTGCTTGTTTCCGCAATCGATGATAAAAAATATGCACACCTAATTATTTTTTTTTTTGAGGGAAGTTTAGTTGGGTGTTGTTTTATTTCTGAAGTTTCATTGCCACAAAAAATGTAAGGTAGGGTTGCTTGTAGCTGGTGCCAATACTGCAAACATGAGTGTAAAAACGACACGAAAGTGCGATGCGATTATACCGATTACGGAATAAATAATATTTTTTTACAGATAAATGCAATTTTTCTTGCAATGTTTTGCTGTGGATTCAAATATTGTACTTATCTTTGCGTACACAATAGGGTAATAAATATAGGTAGCTAATATGGGTACATATAAGCAGATGTTGACTTTCGTAGGGATACGAGAGTCAATATTCTTTTAAATCGGTTCTTGAAACCAAAGTAGGAAGCCCATATTAAGAGCTGTTTCTGATATCAATAATGCATGTATGTCGAATTTGCATAATTTGGTATCAAAAAATAGAACAATTCTTGCTTTTTTGTTTTATAAGTTTAAAAAAGTAAGGGGATTGGACTATAAAACTGAAAAATATTGCATAAATTTGCAGAAGCAAAAAAATAGCATATATTTTAATACAATATAAACGTACAATTTTTGGGAAGGATGAACATTTTTTCATGGGCTGGCGGGCATAGTGATTATGGTTGCCAGTCATTTTTTTTCAGGGTACTTCAAAAAAGATAATACCAAAGAATCAATATTATTGTGGAAGTTCCCTTAAACTTTTCTCTGTTTCCCTTCTCAAATATATTCGGAATAACTACTCTAAACCAATAAATTTATGAAAAGAATCTTCATTTCACTTACATTATTTGTTTGCTCCGTGGCAAGCGTGCTTGCACAACAAACTCCAAAGTATGTCTTCTATTTCATCGGTGACGGAATGGGTGTTAATCAGGTAAATGGAACAGAAACTTATATGGCTGCCGTCGAAGGACGAATAGGTATCAAGCCTCTCACGTTTGCAGATTTTCCATACACAGCGCTCGCTACATCCTATAGTGCAAGTAATGGTGTGACGGACTCTGCCGCTGGAGGTACGGCACTCGCAACTGGTGAAAAGACATACAACGGTTGTCTTGGTTTGCTTCCGGACAGTATCACTCCAGTTACGTCTGTTGCTGTGTGGGCGCAGAATGCAGGTGCCGCTGTAGGTGTGACAACAAACGTGAGCGTTGACCATGCCACTCCTGCTTCTTTCTACGCTCATCAGAATGACCGTGGCAAGTATTATGAGGTAGGCAAAGACCTTATAGCAAGTAAGTTCGACTTCTTCGCAGGAAGCGACTTCCTCAAACCGACAAAGAAGGATTCAAATGAGCCAAGTCTTTATGAACAATGTGAGAAGGCTGGTTACACAATCGCTCGTGGTTATAAGGATTATCTCAAGAAGAGCAAGAAGGCAGACCGCATGATTATGTTCCAAACTGAGGCTGCTTCAAAGATAGACCGTACAAGTATTCCTTATGCTATCGACCGCAAGAAGGGCGACATGACTCTTCAGGAGATTACTCGTGCCGCCATCAACTTCCTGTACAAGAAGAATCCAGACAAGTTCTTCCTTATGGTTGAGGGCGGTAAGATTGACTGGGCTTGTCATGCAAATGATGCTGCAACCGTATTTGAGGAAATTAAGGACATGGATGATGCTGTGCGAGTTGCATACGAGTTCTATTGTCAACATCCAGATGAGACACTTATCGTCATTACTGCCGATCATGAGACAGGTGGTATTGGCCTTGGAAATGGCGACTACACTCAACGAAGTGAGCTTCTCAGCTATCAACGTAGGAGTGCACCTGAGTTCAGTGCACATATCAAGAGCCTCAGGGCAAAGCTTGGTGATGACAAGTTTACTTATGACGTGGTTCGCAAGGCACTCACGGAATACTTTGGATTCTGGAAGGCTGTCAAGCTCTCCGAATATCAGGAAGACCAGCTTCAGCGTGCCTATGATAATATGATGGCAGGTAAGGACAAGAATGCCAAGAGCATGTATGCCGACGAGAGTGGATTTGGCAATCTTGCCAAGAGTATTCTCAATCGCAATGCTAAGCTCGGTTGGACATCAGGTGCCCATACCAACGGCTATGTTCCTGTCTTTGCCATCGGTGCAGGTGCAGAGATATTCCATGGACGTATCAACAACACCGATATTCCTAAGATGATTAGCAAGGTGGCTAAGTATAAGTAATTCACTCAACCTACATCATTAATCAATACAATCATTATAAAAATAATTTTGCACACCTACTTATAAAAAGAAGAATTCGGATTGTTGAGGTAGATAATGTGGAATAATGACCTCGATAATCCGAATTCTTTTTTTGTGTCTAAATGATTTTCAACAGGAGACGAAAAAATGATTCGTTTTGTTCCTATTTGACGTGCTTTTTAGAACTTGTAACCAAGTTTGATACCGTAATGTTCCCATGTACCAGAGGCAATTTTTGATGCTTCTATTAC
>JAGCWG010000066.1 GCA_017961965.1 Bacteroidaceae bacterium
CCCAACCCCTCCCTTTCAGGGCGGGGAGTAGATACCATAGGAGCGAGGCATCCTTATAGGCAATTACATATTGCGCCGTCTCTGGCGCACACACAGAAAGCATTGACGCTCCGTCAGCCAAAGCCTGACGGAGCGTGCCACTATTTCACAAGCCCCTGTATTGAACGTGTAAATCGAACGAGGTAAGATGTGCAACATCATACGAGGTACGATGTACCATATCGAACGAGGATTGATGTGGTATATCGAACGAGATATGATATGCCATATCAAATGAGGTACGATGAACAGGGGCAAAATAGCCATTGCGTTCATTCATCACTTGCCCATACCTTTCAAGTATGTGTATTTACCATTCACACACCTTGAGGCTTTGTCCCATTGTCTTGGCAAATGCAAATCACCCGGTGTGTCCATGATAAGAAGATAATACTTTGAACTCGTGTTAACTCTATACATAAAGCCGTTGTCATCCATTCTTTGTTCATGTTCTTTCACGCCACGGAATTGTACATTAAAATTCTTTGGTGCCTTACCTTCTCGCATCTTGTAGTTCAATGTTCCTATAACATCAAGCACATAAACATCAATAAAATCAATTTCAGAGTCTGTCAATTCAATATTACTATATCCCACATCAGGATGAAGCTTCACATACTCTACCGTAGCGTCCAATATGCGTTTATATATATCATCATATTGTTCCTTTGACTCAAACTCATAAATCACTCCTTCCGTACTTGATGGATATGGTGCGCGATTATCTGGATAACGGATTACAGAATACATTTCATCTGCAACTTCCTGCGTGAGAACGGAATCACAAGAATAGCTGACATTGCGATGCTTTACGCCTTTAAGTATTGGCTTTACATGATTCATATAATCCTTGACATCAATATACTTACGCTCTGCAACAACCGAATCGATGGAACAGTAATATACAAGAGAGTCCGTATATATAGGCATAGGGCGAAGTTCATTCCATTTAAAATTGCTTATTGACCATATCGCAGAATGATGAAAACGAAGACTTTCTTTTACATTTTTTCTTACACTTGAAGGTGTAACCTCTCCTGAATCCTTCCAGTCATCATCCCTATCCATCACAATGGCATACTCCACATCGTCCACGATAGGATTTGCCTCACAGCTGTCAAGAGCTTTACCGTTCATCCTTTTATAAACATCCTGCAACTTACGATGCCACTCTACACGATAAGCATCAACGGCATCCTTTGATAATTCTTCACATACTTGTGTCATTCGCTTACTCAACTCAAACCTCTTAGAGGTGTCCCAATTATCAACAACTCGTCCTTGCCTATCAACCATGACGGCATTATCATCGTTTACATCATAGAGTGAGATAGTTACCGCAATACGAGTTGCTTCACCATCCCCAGCAGTATATATAACTCGACAGCTACCTAATTTCGTTGAATCCGCATAACGACACAACTCCATTATCTTAGGATTCTGTGCGCTTGCATACTGACCTGCAATCAGCAGCATGAGTGTAAATATAATATTTTTCATAATCATTTCTGTTTTTATGTTTAGTAAAGCTTCGGAGAACAAGCGATTTCCACCTCTTCGCGTATCTTGTCGCCCCTTGCCTTTATATCATTTATTATTCTGTCCATATCTATCTCTGCCATGTAGTCCTGTGGCATCCGTCTGTACTGGCGAGCGTCATGATGTTCTATCACCATTGAATCCACGTTAGCCTCATTGACCGTAGCCACCGTGTCATTAATCTCAGCCTTGGCTATGGCTTTTGGAATGTTATGAACCTTGACACGTTGTACAACTGGCAGTACCACTTGTTGCTCGGCATTGTCTGCCATCTGATGCTTAGGAGAGTCGTACACCACACGTTCAATCTCCTGAACAATATTTGTAGTGTCATTCTCTGCCACCTGTTCCGCCACCTGGTCATGTCCATGCAACATAATACTTATTGTGACGACAACAGCAATGGATGCAGCTATACCGAGACTTCTATATAGCAGAACCTTAGGTTTCAGTTCCACTCTCTTTGGCACATCAGCCAAAGGAGCGGTCTCCATGTGTGGAGCATCATCGACTTCCACACACTCTGCATCAAACATGGCAAACATCTCCTTGTATTCCTTCCACTCGTCTTTCACATCATGAGTGCGGAAATAGTTGGCAAGCATAGCCTCCTCCTCAAGGGAAGACGTACCATCCATGAAGTGACTGAGCATCACCTCCACCTGTTCCTGTGTGTATTGTATGTGTGTTGTCATCTTTTGTTCCTCTTTTTTAGTTCATCCAACAATTGGCGTCTTGCTCTTGACAGAAGTGTCGATACTGACGCCTTACTGATTCCAAGTATTGATGCAATCTCGTCAAGCTCACGATTCTCAATCTGGCGCATCCTGAGAATAATGCCCGAGGTACTCGGCAGATTGCTAATACGCTTATCGAGCCATGTCTCCAGTTCCTTATACTCAAGCATGTCTGCCTGACTCTCGTTACTCACGACTTCTATTGTATCGTCAAGTCTGACATCCGATCGCCTTGTTCTTATCCGATCAATGCAACAATGCTTTGCCATGATACCAACATAAGCGTCGATACGTGAGCCGCACTCTACAGCCTCATGCATTCCCCAGAGCTTCAACATGACATCCTGCGCCACGTCTTCCGCATCGTCCTGCGAAAAGCCGTAAAGGATAGCAATGCCATGTGCCTTGCTCCTAAGCCTATGTGCTATATGTTCAAATTCTGATTGTTCCATTTTGTTTTCATGGATGATTGTTTGCTTCATCCGACTATATAACGAACGAAGTATTCATTCTTAAACAAGAAAAACAAAAAAAATCAACTTTGCTTTTCAAAAAAGAGGAAAGTAAAAAAGCCTCCCACACAAGGAGGGAAGCTTTAATATACGATATATTAGTCAGTTGAGCCAAGAGATTTGAAGTTCATTTAGGAAATGATACGAGTAATATCCAACTTATAACTTTTAATTTTTTAACCTTTAACTCTTGCATTGTGAAGAATGAACCCCGAAGGGTCTCATTCTTCACAATGCAAGTTATATCCTTTCCACAACGAGTTTGATGAGGTTGTCGATGGTATTCTTGTAACCAGTGTTAGCCTCCTTGATAAGGCGGTTGGCAATAACCATGCAGACAGTTGTGGCACGGTGTCCCTGAAGACGTGCAAGACCTGCGAGGGCAGAAGACTCCATCTCGAAGTTAGTGATGCGATAGCCCTTGTACTCAAATGACTCCACCTTCTCGTTCTGCTTTGGGTCTGCAAGTGGCACACGGAGTTCACGTCCCTGTGGACCAAAGAATCCTCCACAGGCAATAGTAACACCCTTCACACAGTCGCCATCACCACAGATACGTGCAGTAAGCTCAGGATTAGCATCGATTACATATGGTGCACAGTTGAGCGGATTCCAATGCATGTGTGCCTTGAATGCCTCCTCAAAGGCAAGGTCGCACACCTCGTTACGTCCAGCATAGAAGTTGAGAAGACCATCAAAGCCGATACTCTTCTCGGAGAGTACGAACGTACCAACAGGAGTGTAAGGCTGAAGACCGCCACAAGTACCTACACGTACAATCTCAAGCGAAGTGAGTTCATCCTTCTCCTCACGAGTATTGAAATCGATATTCACGAGTGCATCAAGCTCATTCATCACGATGTCTATATTGTCACAACCGATACCAGTAGAGACACAAGACACACGCTTGCCCTTGTATGTACCTGTGATGGTACGGAACTCACGGCTCTGTATGTCGCACTCGATGTTGTCAAAGTGTGA
>JAGCWG010000067.1 GCA_017961965.1 Bacteroidaceae bacterium
AAAGGTAAGGGTAATGGGAGTATCGGCAAGTATGTTTAATGTTAAAAATGAAGATTTTTAACACTTGCTGACAAATCGATACGAAGGAGTGTAATCCCGACTTTGCAATGGGGAAGAGTAGAGTGCTCTCTGTGTTGAGCATCTTCACCGCAGACAGGTATCAAACCTAACAACCTGACGACCTCTCAACTGAAACGTGCTACACTTGTTCAACCAAGAACTGTACGTAGTCGTCAAAGCTATGGAAATGTGGGGATGTGGCACTTATGATTAGTCCTGCCTCGTGTGCACATCGGATGGTGTATGGCTCGAAAGAATAAACGGGAATGTTTATATCCATGTCATGAGACTTGGCAAAGCGAAGCAAACTGGCAAGTACGTACGCCTCGCCTCCACTCGTGAGTTCGATGGCATAGAGTCCACGGTAGTCAAGCCATTCGCCCACACCTCCTGAGATAAGGGAGATGAGTGTGGAACTGAAGTGCACGATAACTACCTGAAATTAAAAATTCATAATTCAGAATTCAAAAATTAGAAGAGAGAAAATCGTCATTTTATCGGAATTTAATCGCTGATTTTTGTCATTTTATCGGAATTTGGAGAGAGAAAAATGGCATTTTATCGTAATTTAACCTTGCTTTTTTGTCGTTTTATCGGAATTATGCTTATCTTTGCAGCTGTAAATAAATTACTTAGTCTATGGTTGACGAAAATGTAATATTACAGGTCCTCGCAGAACAAAAAGATGAGGTGAAAAATTACAATGTCAAGAAGTGGGTGGCTCGCAGAGAAGAGTCATTGTTTGAGTTTGACAGTACGCTTGCACAGGTCGTTATTGGCGTCAGGCGTAGTGGCAAGTCAACGGTGTGTCATAAGGTCTTACAGGAGCATGGAGTAAGATATGCGTATGTCAATCTTGATGATGATCGTCTTGCGGCTCTTCAGACGGAAGACCTTAACACCGTGTTGTCATGCGTGTATCAGTTGTATGGTACGGATGTCCCCTATCTTTTCCTTGACGAAATACAGAATGTGGATGGCTGGTATCTGTTCGTGAACCGTCTTTTGCGTACTGATATTCACATATTCGTGACTGGTAGTAATGCGAAGCTGCTAAGTGGTGAGCTTGCTACACATCTTACGGGACGCTATAATGAAATACGCCTCTATCCGTTCTCTTATGCTGAGTACTGCCGTTATCATAAAGTGGATTTGGAAGGAATAACGACAAAGGCAGAGGCAGAGAGGAAGGGTGCGTTCATGGACTACATGAATAACGGTGGTTTCCCAGAGATGCAGAATCTGAGGAACAAGCGTGGATATGTGGAGAGCCTGATAGAAGCTATATTGACGAAGGATATACAGAAGCGTTTTAATGTTCGCGATGTTGAGTCGTTGAGAAAGATTGCGCACCATCTTATAAACAACTCTTGTCAGGAAATAAACTATGGTGAGTTGTCGAAGTCATTCGACTTGTCGGACAAGACACTGCAGAAGTATGTGTCTTATCTTCAGCAGGCATTTCTTGTGCAGATACTTGTGAAACATTCTTTTAAGAGTATGGAACGTATGCGAGGCTCCAAGTCGTATATAGTTGACCCGGGGTTGCAGAATAACCGGGAGAACTCTATGGCTGCCGAGAATATCGGATGGAGACTTGAGAATGTTGTGTATATAGAATTGCTGCGCAGGTATGCAAATGATTTTCTTGATGTGTACTATTTCAAGCCGGAGTCAAAGGGCAAGGAGGTTGACTTTGTTGTTTGCGACAAGAACAAGGCACAACTTTTGATACAGGTGGCATACGAGATAGATACACCTAAGACATTTAAGCGTGAGACTTCTGCCCTTGTTGCTGCGTCTTCTGCATTAGGTTGTGATAATCTTTTGCTTGTATCATTCTCCAAGTCTCGTGATGTGGAGGTGGATGGTAAGGTTATCCATATTAAATCGGCATTGGATTGGCTGCTGGAATGATGAAGGATACGGCTTTATACTCTTTTAAGAGAAATGAAAAATAAACTAAAAGAGCGATTGACACGCGGATGTTGTGTCAATCGCTCTTTGTTATTTGATTGTGCAGGTCTGCTTATGCAACCTTGTTGAGCTTCTTGATGATTGAGAAGATGAAGAGAGCTGCAACGAGACAGATGACCATG
>JAGCWG010000068.1 GCA_017961965.1 Bacteroidaceae bacterium
AATCTAGAGTCAAAGATAGTAGAAAACTTGTTTTTTGCAGGACAGGTAAACGGAACCACAGGTTATGAGGACGCAGCTGGTCAGGGACAGATGGCAGGAATTAATGCAGCCATCAACTCTTCAGAAGGCAAAATAAACAACGGAGAGCCATTTATACTCAAACGAAATGAGGCATACATAGGTGTTCTTATCGATGACCTCGTGACAAAAGGTGTGGATGAGCCATATCGTATGTTTACTTCAAGAGCTGAGTACAGAATTCTTCTTCGACAAGATGATGCTGATATGCGTCTCACAGAGATGAGCTACAAGATAGGTCTTGCGAACGAGGAACGCTATCAAAGAATGATGAAGAAGAAAGAAGCAATTAACGAACTCATCGGTTTTACAGAATCATTCTCACTAAAGCCTGCACTTATAAACGATGCTCTCGAGAAGATTGGCACTACCCCACTCCGACAAGGAATAAAACTTGCAGAACTCTTGGGTCGTCCACAAATCACAATAGAGAATATTCGCGGTAGCATAAACGCTTTTGAAAAGAAGATAAAAGAAATCTCAGACGTAATCAACGAAGAAAAATTAATGCAAGAGATTCTTGAAGCAACTGAGATAAACATTAAATACAAGGGCTATATAGAGCGAGAGCAACAGATAGCAGAGAAGATGCTAAGACTGGAGAATATAAAGATTCAGGGCAAATTCGACTATCCTAATCTCACACAGATTTCTATCGAAGCGAGACAAAAACTCGAAGCAATCAATCCTCTCACTCTTGCACAAGCATCACGTATTCCAGGTGTATCTCCATCGGACATAAATATAATGCTCGTACTCATGGGAAGATAGAAATTCCCGATAGAAACGAAGATTATAGCAAATGTTCCACGTGAAACAATTAAAGGTTTAGGCATTTCATTTCAGCAAATTACAACAACAGAATTAAATAAAAACAGAAGATGAACAATCAGTATCTTTTGGATAATTTGAGATGTATTCCAGATTTTCCAAAACCAGGAATTAACTTCCGTGACGTCACTACCCTCTTCAAGAACGCAAAGTGTCTTGAGATAATGGAAGAGGAAATGTACGAGCTCTATAAGCACAAGGGAATAACCAAGGTAGTTGGTATAGAAAGCCGCGGATTCATCATGGGTTCAGCCATTGCAAGAAAACTCAACGCAGGACTTGTCATGTGTCGTAAACCAGGTAAGCTCCCTGCTGAGACAATCAGAGAGACATATACAAAAGAATACGGCGAAGACACTATAGAGATTCATGCAGACTCTATTGAGCCAAATGACATCGTACTAATTCACGACGACCTTCTTGCAACAGGTGGAAGCCTCAAGGCTGCAATCAACCTTGTAAAGAAGTTCAACCCAAAGAAAATCTACGTAAACACAATCATCGAGATTCGAGATGAAGGATTAAAGGGACGCGAATTCATCGGAGACGATGTAGAAATAACCACACTCATTAGAATATAAAATTCAGACACTAACCATCTCTATACATTATGAGCTTTCAAATACATAGTCACAAACACTCATAACACGTATAGGGATGGTTAGAAAAGAATCATATAACTCACTTTAAATAACAAAGTTAGAAACAAATTGTTTCACGTGAAACAATTATCAACCTTCTTATGACAAAAAACGAGGAAAGAATAGCAAGACTCAAGAATATAGTTCTGAACATGCCAGAGTGTCCAGGTTGTTACCAATACTTTGACAAGGACAGAAACATAATCTATGTGGGTAAGGCGAAGAACCTTAAACGCAGAGTAAGCTCATACTTTCTTAAAACAGTAGATAGAAGAAAGACACAAATACTCGTAAGTAAGATTGAAGATATAAACTATGTAATTGTACCAACAGATGAGGATGCACTCCTATTAGAAAACAGTCTCATCAAAAAATTCAAGCCTAAATATAACATCCTATTGAAGGATGACAAGACCTACCCTTCAGTGTGTATAACAAACGAGACCTTTCCAAGAATATTCAAAACAAGGAATATTGACAAAAGACTCGGAACATACTACGGACCATTTTCGCATCAAGGTACATTAAACAACATGCTCAACCTTATTGACAAAATGTATAAGGTCAGAAAATGCCGTCTGCCACTCACAATCGAAAATATAAACAAAGGCAAATATGATATCTGCCTTGAACATCATATAAAGAAATGCGACGCTCCATGTATAGGCAAACAAAGTCAAGAAGAATACATGGAGATGATTCTTGAAGTAAAAGAAATACTCAAAGGAAACACAAGAATCATCTGCGAAAAGATGCTTAAAAAGATGGAAGCACTCTCTGAAGAACTCAAGTTTGAAGAAGCAATGGAGATAAAGAAGAAGTATGATATGGCTTTAGAGTTCTGCGAAAAAAGCGAAGTAATAGCAAATACATACCATAACATAGATGTATTCTCCATAGACGATGAAGAAAAGAGTGCATTCATAAACTATCTACACATATCAAACGGATGTGTCAACCAAGCCTTCACATTCGAATATAAGAAACGAATGGAAGAAAGTGCAGAGGAAATCCTTGTACTCGGTATAGCAGAAATGCGAGAAAGATTTGGAAGTCACTCAAAGGAAATAGTAGTCCCTTTTCCACTCGACATAGAGTTAAAGGACGTAACAATAACAGTTCCGACAAGAGGAGATAAGAAACACCTGCTTGAACTATCAAAAATGAATGTAAGGCAATACAGAATAGATAGCCTCAAACAAGCAGAGAAACTCAATCCTGAACAAAGAGCAACAAACATTCTAAAAGAATTACAAAGAAAACTTGGGCTTGAAAAACTCCCTATGACAATAGAGTGTTTTGATAACTCAAACATATCAGGAAGTGATGCTGTAGCAGGATGTGTAGTATTCAAACAAGCAAAGCCAGCGAAATCAGAATACAGGAAGTATAACATAAAAACTGTAGAAGGACCTGACGACTACGCATCAATGAGCGAAGTCGTTTATCGTCGTTATTCAAGAATTATAAATGAGCAAGGAACCCTACCCGACTTAATCATAACAGATGGAGGTAAAGGGCAGATGGAAGTAGTAAGAAAGGTAATTCAAGACGAACTACACATAGATATTCCAATTGCAGGACTTGCCAAGGATAACAAACATAGGACTAACGAACTCCTGTTCGGATTTCCTCAGAAAACAATAGGAATCGAAATGGACTCTCCCCTATTCAAATTCCTGACAAGAATACAGGACGAAGTACACAGGTTTGCCATAACATTCCACAGAGACAAACGAAGTAAGAGTCAAGTACAAAGCGAACTTGACAATATAAAAGGAATTGGACCAGCGACAAAGACACTTCTCCTCAAGAACTTCAAGAGCGTAAAACGTATAAAGGAAGCATCATCAGAGGAAATAGAAAAAATCGTAGGAACGTCCAAAGCAAAAATAATCAAAGAATATTTTACGTAAACGAAATATAATATTTATATTTGCAAAATGAGAGCAGTAATACAAAGGGTAAGTCATGCCTCAGTAACGATTGACGGTTGCGTGAAGTCTAAGATTGGTCAAGGATTTCTCGTACTCGTAGGATGCGAAAATGCAGACACAGACGAAGACATCACTTGGCTGAGTAAAAAGATAACAGGACTACGAGTATTTGATGATGAGAATGGCGTGATGAACAAATCAATAATTGACGTAAACGGAGAGATACTTGTAGTTTCACAATTCACTCTCTGGGCATCATACAAGAAAGGTAATCGACCATCCTATCTAAGGGCAGGAAGTCATGAAATAACCGTCCCACTCTACGAGAAATTCTGTAATGAACTAAGTCTCTGCCTCGGAAAAGAAATAGGAACAGGAGAATTCGGAGCTGACATGAAAGTTGAGTTGCTTAACGATGGTCCAGTTACAATCTATATGGACACAAAGAATAAAGAATAATTCATTAAAAATATAGTAAAATGAGTAAATACGAAGAAGCATTAAGTCAGTACAATACTGACCTTAACGACGAGAAAGTAGCAGCAGAAGTAGCAAATCTTCTTGCAAAGCACCTCGAAGAGAATAATACAAAGGAGGTAAAGAAGTTCCTCTTCAACAGCGTGGAACTCACTACCCTCAAGACTACAGACAGCGATGAGAGCGTACTCAAGTTCGTTGAGAAGGTGAACAAGTTTGATGACGATTATCCAGAATTGGGTCACGTAGCAACAGTTTGCGTTTATCCTAACTATGCTAAGGTATGTCACGATACACTTGAGAACGAAGAAGTGGAAATAGCCTGTGTATCAGCATGTTTCCCATCAAGTCAGAGCTTTATAGAGGTAAAGGTAGCGGAGACTGCACTCGCTATCAAGGATGGAGCAACAGAAATAGACATCGTACAGTCAGTAGGAAAGTTCCTTTCTGGTGATTATGAGACAGTTTGCGACGAAATCTCAGAACTTAAGGAAGTTTGTGGTGACAAGAAGTTAAAGGTTATTCTCGAAACTGGTTGTCTCAAGACAGCAAGCAACATCAAGAAGGCATCTATACTCGCAATGTACGCTGGAGCTGACTACATCAAGACATCTACAGGTAAACTTGAACCAGCAGCTACTCCAGAAGCAGCATACGTTATGTGTCAGGCAATCAAGGAGTACTATAACAAGACTGGTATCCAGATTGGATTCAAGCCTGCTGGAGGAATGAAGACAGTTGAGGATGCATTAAAGTACTACACTATCGTAAAGGAAGTTCTCGGTGAGAAATGGCTCACTAACCAGTATCTCCGACTCGGAACAAGCTCACTTGCTAACAAGCTTCTCTCAGAAATACTTGACAAAGAAATCAAGTTCTTCTAATTAACATCAGATTAACAAGATGTTAAAAGATAGTTTATATTGTAATTATCTAATAAAAATATTGGCTGGTTCTCTCACGAGAGCCAGCCAATTACATTCTAATTGATACGATGTTTTTAGAATGTCCTTCCAATTACAAAATCAATGTAATGGACGAGAGAAGATTTTATATCTGAATCTGGATAAGAAGAAAGGATATCCTTAGCCTTATCCGCAAAATCATTCATAACCTTAACAGCGTAATCTATACCGCCATTCTCCTTCGTGAAATTCACAAGAGCATCTATTTCATCCTGTGTCACTTCCCCACTCTTTACACGAAGAGCTATCTTCTTGAACGCTTCATCATTTGTTTTATTCAATGCGTAAATGACAGGAAGAGTAATCTTGCCTTCTTTCATGTCATTTCCAGTAGGTTTACCAATTGAAGCATCTGAATAATAGTCGAAGATATCGTCACGAATCTGGAAACACATACCTATCAAACGACCAATCTCGCGAAGATTATCGACATTATACTTACTTGCATTTACAGACATTGCACCACCCTCTGTACATGCGGAGAAAAGAGCAGCAGTCTTGCCATATATAATGTCAAAATAGACATCTGTAGAGAAAGATTCGTTCTGTACGTTGCTAAGCTGAAGAATCTCGCCAGAAGAGAGTTCCTGAGCAGCCTTGGATACAACCTCAACAAGATGAGTATTACCCGTCTTTGAGGCGTTTATAAGGGCATTTGCAAGAATATAATCACCTACAAGTACAGCAACCTTATTACCATACGAATTATTGATAGATGGTTGTCCCCTTCTTTCGTCAGATTCATCTACAATATCATCATGCAGAAGACTCGCTGTGTGGAAAAACTCAAAGGTTGCAGCCGTATAAATCGTATTATCATTAACTTCACCAAGGAGTTTAGCAGTAAGAATAGTAAGAATAGGACGCATCATCTTGCCCTTGCGGGAAGAAACAGCAGAAAGTGCACTATTGAGAAGAGGATTGTCGTGTACAAGATATGAATCAAAAACATTCCTGTATTGACTCAACTCATTCTCTATCGGTTTCTTTATTTGCTGTAATATATCCATAATCTTAAATTTCCATTGCAAAGGTAACTATTTCTTTACGAATTATACATTGATTTCAAATATTTTCCGTAAGTTTGAACAAAATTTAAGAATTAAAATGAAAAAACTATTTTTACTTGATGCATACGCATTAATATACAGAGCATACTACGGCTTCATAAAGAACCCGAGAATCAACAGCAAAGGACAGAATACCAGTGCTGTTCTCGGCTTTGTGAATACACTCGAAGAACTGCTTTCAAAAGAAAGCATTGACTATATAGGAGTAGCGTTCGACCCACATGGCCCAGCATTCCGTCATGAATTCTTTGCACCGTATAAGGCTCAACGTGAGGAAACACCAGAAGGAATAAGGTTTGCCCTACCCTACATCAAGAAGATTCTCAACGCATATAACATACCTATCCTTGAAGTACAAGGATATGAGGCAGACGATGTCATCGGAACATTGGCAACAAAGGCATCAGAAATAGATGACCTTGAAACATACATGATGACACCAGACAAGGACTATGCCCAACTTGTACGAAAGAATGTCAAGATGTACAAGCCAAGACACGATGGCGGCTTCGACATCCTTGGCGTTGAAGAGGTACTTGCCAAGTATGACCTTGAAAATACAAGTCAAGTTATCGACCTTCTCGGACTTATGGGTGATACAGCCGATAACTACCCTGGTTGTCCAGGTGTAGGTGAAAAGACCGCCGTCAAACTCATCAAGCAATTTGGCAGTACCGAAAACCTTCTCGAAAGATACAATGAAATAAAAGGTGCACTCAAGACAAAAGTCAAGGAACATATCGAGGACATCAAGATTTCAAGATTCCT
>JAGCWG010000069.1 GCA_017961965.1 Bacteroidaceae bacterium
ACACATCTTGCCAAGGCACTCATAATAAAAGAGGGTGACACACCATCTACGCCACAGACCATTGCCATCATGGCATCAGGAGTGTGTGGCTCGCTCATTTATACATGGAGCGACACGTTCTGGTTCTCTGCCGTAGAGGGTGAGGTATATGCTTTCTCCAGTTTCTTTACAGCACTCGTGTTCTGGCTTATCCTCAAGTGGGAGGATGAGGCTGATAATCCAATGAGCGACCGCTGGATAGTCTTTATCTGTTACCTCATAGGACTGAGCATAGGCGTGCATCTGCTCAATCTCTTGTGCATACCTGCCATAGTGCTTGTGTATTACTACAAGAAGACCAGTCATGTGACTGTCAAGGGTACGGTTGCAGCATTACTTGTCTCATTCATACTTGTTGCCATTGTGCTTTATGGCATAGTGCCCGGCATACTCATCGTGGCAGGATGGTTCGAACTGTTCTTTACCAACACTCTCGGTATGCCTTACAATACTGGAGTGTGGGTGTTCATCGCCATTCTTACTTCTTCGCTCATAGCAGGCATATACTTCAGCAGTCATACTGACAAGAAGAAGGTAATGCGTTTCTTCACTCCACGCTTTCTTCATACCACGTTGCTCAGTATTGCCATGATGCTCATCGGCTACTCGTCATACACGGTCATAGTCATACGCTCGCTTGCCAACACACCTATGGACCAGAACTCGCCGGAGGATGTGTTTACACTCCGTGAGTACATCGGTCGTGAGCAGTATGGTGACAAGCCGCTGCTGTGGGGACCTACATACGCATCCTCGCCTAACATAGTGGAGAAGGACGGACAACTACTGTATGAGACCATCAATCGCCGTCCTGTGTATCGTAAGAAGGTTAAGGCATCCGATGACGAGAAGGACGAGTACGTCGTGGTGCGTGAGGACTTCGACCTTGCTTATCCTGCCGACCAGTGTATGCTCTTCCCACGCATATATGACGAACGTCACAAGGCAGAGTATGAGCAATGGTTGGGCGAGGTTCATAAGAAGAATGTGGACTACGTCATTCCTACCGTAGGCACACGTCAGGCAAGCATACCTACTCAGGCGGACAATCTGCGCTTCTTATTCTCTTATCAGATTAACTTCATGTACTGGCGCTACTTCCTGTGGAACTTCGCAGGCAGGCAGAATGACAGGCATAGTACGGGAGTGCGTGAACATGGTAACTGGATTACGGGCTTCTCGTTCATAGACGATGCCATGCTTGGAAAGCAGGAACTGCTCCCTTCTGAGTTGAAGGAGAACAAGGGGCACAACGTGTTCTATTGTCTTCCGTTGATAATAGGTCTTATCGGACTCATGTGGCAGGCGTTCGGATGTGGACGTAAAGGCATACAGCAATTTTGGGTAGTATTCTTTCTTTTCTTTATGACGGGCATAGCCATAGTGCTATACCTCAACCAGACGCCTTGCGAACCTCGTGAGCGTGACTATGCTTATGTCGGCTCGTTCTATGCCTTTGCTATCTGGTGTGGACTCGGAATACCTGCTATCTTCTCTTGGTTGAAAACAAGGATTACGTCTAAGCTCGTTCCTGCACTCGTGACGATTGTTCCTGCACTCGCCATACCGTTGCAGATGGTTAGCCAGACGTGGGATGACCATGACCGCTCTGACCGCTATGCTTGTCGCGACTTTGGACTCAACTACCTTGAAACCGTTCCGCATGATGGCATCGTGTTTACCTTTGCCGACAATGACTCCTTCCCTCTATGGTACAATCAGGACGTGGAGGGCAAGTGTACCGATGTGCGTGTGTGCAACCTCAGTTATCTCCAGACATCGTGGTACATCGACCAGATGAAACGTCCTGCCTATTCGTCATCACCGCTTCCTGTCACATGGAATGCACGTCAATATGCCGAAGGACAGCACGAACGTGTGGAGGTCAATCCTACTATCTATCTTGGTGACACAGCCATTACGGTAAAGCAACTTGTAGAAAAGATGTATGATGAAGAACCCGAAACAGCCCGACGTATATGGGGTGATGAACCGTTCGAGTATCAGAATGCCATACGCAAGTTCCTGCTGAAGGAAGACATACCAACAGAGTATCGCACGTTTGTGGACAATCTGCCATCATGTGTGCCAAGCGACACGCTATACATCAAGGTTGACAAGGATGCCGTTGTACGCTCTGGAATAGCCGTACCAGAGGGTATGGAGATACCAGATAGGATGGACATCAGCTTCAAGGGAGAAGATAGTGTGACTAAGAGCTACCTCATGATGCTCGACATCATAGCTGAGACAAATTTCTCACGACCTCTGTATATGTCATATTCCGTCAGTCCGAGCATATACGGCAACCTTTACACACATTTCGTACACGAGGGTATGGCATGGCGCATCACCCCATTCACATTCCATCATGTAGCCAACGCATACGAGGCACCAATGAACGCAGAACGGATGTACGATAATCTCATGACCCGCTACCATTATGGCAACGTGTCTCAACGAGGCATATACATTGACGAGCAGATAGAGAAGATGTGCATAAGCCATCGCAAATGCTTTGCCAGACTTGCCAACGAACTTATGCAGAAGGGTGACACAACAATGGCAAAGGCAGTCCTAAAGAAATGTGCCAAGGAGATACCTTCGTACGTCATTCCTCACAGCATATATAGTGGTTCACTTGAACTTGTCAACACCTACCTCGGTTGTGGCGATAAGGCAAATGCAAATGACATTCTCAACCAACTGGAACACCGAAGTCGTGAATATCTCAGGTGGTATTCTGCCCTTCCACAATCACAACAATCAGCACGAGAATATGACATCCGCTATGAACTAAGTACTCTCCAATGGATAGAGGAAATGCGAAAGAGACAATAAGAACTTTAACTTTTACTTCAAAATGAAAAGAATCAATTATATATTCCTCACAATAGGAATAATCATTATCATCGTTGGCTTTGTGCTTATGAGTGGCAAAGGTATGACGGAAGATGTCTTCAATCCAGACATATTCAGCGACATTCGTATCAAAGTCGCCCCACTCGTGTGTCTCTTTGGCTATCTTCTGTGTGGCATCGCAATAATAATTAGGAATGAGGAATTAGGAATTAAGCAAAGCAATCTCACAGACCAAAGGGATGTAATGTGAATTGTCACATTCTCGCTCTGTATATGAAAAAAGAATCCCACCAACCCGTATGGATTGGTGGGAGCGAATATATAAAATGTTTTGTTGGTTATCCAATTACTTGCGTACACCATTTACGTTGTACTTAGCACCATTCTTAACGATTACAACCTGACTGTTATCTACGAACTTGCCAGCAGCAACTGTTGATGAAGCCTTAACATCCTCTATGGCAGTAGTTGTACCAGCAACACCAACATACTTAAGACTACGTGCCTGTGCAACATACCAGCATCCACCTTCAGCGATGTTCTGAATACCATACTCAAGAACGCCATCCTCACCTACTGTTGCGATGTAATTACGAACGAATGAAGTTGGGTCACAAGATGTCTGATGGAATACCTCTATGCCGTAAGCATCATCATTAACATAAACCTGAGCGATGTCATTACCATAACCAATCTGACCAGACCAGTCAGCAAGGCTTGCAACAGCAATGAACTCTACCTCATACTCACCAGGAGTGAGTCCGTCAATATGCTGATAGATAACTTTACCTTCTGGGAAACTTGAATCAGAGTATCTCTCTGGATAAGTACCTTGATAGATATTTGTCTGACCTTCCCATGTTGTTGGCATAGCCTCAGTCATGTCTGTATTTGGAGTATTCTGAGCCTTTACGGCAGATAAGTATGCATTAGCAACATCTTCTACATTCTCGATTTCGCCAGCAGAGTAAGCATCCTTAATGTCAGCAAATGCTGCCTTACCAGCTTCGTCAAGGTTTTCAGCCTTCTCAATATATGCCTTTACATTCTTGTAAGCAGAAACAGATTCCTTAGTAAGAGAGAGGCTTGTGCTCAACTCTTCAGTAAGTTCTTCCATTGCTTCCTTTGACTTTCTGTCTATCTTTGTGCCAGCAGCAACGAAAGCCTTGAGGTCCTCAAGTAAAGAGTAGTCAAATGGCTCCTTGTTGAACTTGTTGATGTAAGCACGAGCCTGTGTAAGAACATTATCCATAGACTCAATAACAGAGTTAAGTACATACTCATCTGATACACTACCATAGTATTTGAGTTCAAGTTCTCCGAAATAAGCATGCATATACTTAGCAGAACCAGCAAAACCAATCTCGATAGTTTTGTTATCAGTTGTAGTTACAATTTCAATTGGAGTAAGAGAATATGTATTGTTTATGAATGAAGCATAAGCTGATACGATATCTGTTTCGCCATTCCTGCGAATAAGGAACTTAGACATCTTGTCACCAGCGAAGAGATATGGAAGTGACTCATTTCTGCTGGCATCCTGAACATATAGGCCCTGAGCTGAAAGTGTATATTTACCAGCCTTTGCAAGCGTGATAGTCTGAACAGTCTTGAATCCGTTACTTGATGCCTCTGAACCAGAACAATTTGCCCAGCTTTCGCCGTTTCCAAACATGTAGTTTGCAACAGGAGTTGTACCGTCAAAACCTGTGACAGTCCATGAGTTTGGATAGTTACGCTTGAGCTCTGGGTTGATGATGAATGCTGTTACATCAACAGGATTCTCTTCTGTAGCATTTGCCATTGAAGCAACTACGTCATCAAGAGTAATAAACTTCCACTGTGCAGATGTAGATGTAGCATCGCTACCATTATTAACTTCTGAGTTCAAGCCCTGAGCGTACAAATACCCACCATCGATAGAAATTGTATAAACACCTTCTGACACCTTTGCTATATCCCAGTCAGCACTTTGCTGATCAACGAAAAGGGATGAGTTAAGGTAGTTGTTATCACCACCATTGCTCTGATGTGAATCTAAAGTGTACTTACCGTTGTTCAATGTTACTGTGAAGAACTGTGGCTTGCTGATGAGTGAAGCACGTGTTCCCCAAGCATGTCCACCACCAAGATACTGGCCGTTTTCAACATTCTTAATAAGATAATCGCCCGTAGCGAGTTGTGCATTCACATTAGCAATAGCCATAGTGAATGACACGATAGAAAGTAAAATTTTCTTCATGTTATCCTCTTTAATGAGATTTTGAAAAAATAAAATTGAAAATAATTATCCTGATTTTTTCTTGTTCCTTAAATACAATCTTACCTTAAACTTAGGTGATCCTGTTTTGCGTCGCAAAATTACGACATTTTAATCATTCATAACAACAAATTTGGCTAATATGTGTGAAAAATTAATAAAAAAGAATTATACAAAGCGGAAAAGATGATAATATATGGTGTTATGAGTTTTTGAATCCTACGTTATCTATGTTTTTATTCAAACATGACTAAGTCGTATTATAAGACAAACTAAAAAGAGCCTCATCCTCACGGACGAAGCTCTTATTCGTTTTGCAATTATATGATTGATGTGAGTTTTTGAGTTTATAAGTTTGTTGTTGTTTTAGTTTTCACGGAAACCGATATCCGCAAGAACTTATAAACTCACAAACATAAGAACTTAAAACTAATCTATCCTTACGGCTGTACCGCTACAAGCAACCATAAGCATACTTCCATTCTGACCTAAGGTCTCATAGTCGATATCTATACCGAGGATGGCATTTGCTCCAAGTTGTGAAGCTCTCATGCTCATCTCGTTAATAGCATTCTCCTTTGCCTCAATGAGGGTTCGCTCATAGCTTCCTGCCCTACCTCCGAAGAAATCGTGAAGTGAAGCTGATATATCCTTCAGGAAGTTAGCGCCGATAATAACCTCTCCAGTAACTACTCCGTAATACTGACTGATAGTGTGACCCTCTACTGTTGGTGTTGTTGTAAGTAACATAGTAAATTAAAAGTTAGAAATTAGACATATAAATTGTTTATCTCTTATTTGATGCCACAAAGATATGGACTGTTTAGCATATCTTGGATATTATGGCAACGAATTAAAACTTTTTTCTGCACAAACAACAGAACGAAAGCATAACTATATGTTTATCAATAATAGTAAACAAAATGTTTTGCAACAATATGTTCTTTCTTGCACTAAAACGAAAAAAAGTGAGGCAACCTTGCGATTGCCCCACTTTCTTATATACTAATTCAAAACTACGAACCGAACCGTTCTGTATGATTAAACATGAACCGAATGGCTTTAATTTTGAATTCTGAATTTTGAATTATTTATTCTTCTTCGCTTCCACCCACTTGCGAGCATTAACGAATGCCTCAATCCATGGAGTAACCTCGTCCTTGCGACGGTCAGCTGGATAGTGTGCCTGCTGCCATGGGAAGATAGCACGCTCAAGGTGTGGCATCATGGCAAGGTGACGTCCATCTGCTGAACAGAGACCTGCAACATCATAGTCAGAACCGTTAGGGTTAGCTGGATAGCCAGAGTAGTTGTACTTGGCGATGATGTTGTACTCGCTCTCTGCCTTTGGAAGACGGAAGTTTCCTTCTCCATGAGCAACCCAGATACCGAGCTTGTTGCCTGAGAGACTTCCGAACATTACGCTCTTGTTCTCTGGGATAGAGAGTGAGATGAACTCTGACTCGAACTTGTGTGATACGTTGTGAAGCATCTGAGCATAGTCCTTAGCGTCTGTTACGGCGTGGTTGTTGTTGATAAGTCCAAGCTCAATCATCAACTGACATCCGTTACAGATACCGAGTGAGAGAGTGTCCTCACGAGCATAGAATGCGTCAAGTGCAGCCTTTGCCTTAGGGTTGAAGAGGAATGCACCTGCCCATCCCTTGGCAGAACCAAGAACGTCGGAGTTAGAGAATCCACCACAGAAGACAATCATATTTACGTCCTCAAGTGTCTCACGTCCGCTTACAAGGTCAGTCATCATGACATCCTTAACGTCAAATCCTGCAAGATAGAGTGAGTAAGCCATCTCACGCTCACCATTTGTACCCTTCTCACGGATGATGGCAGCCTTGATGCCTGTACGCTCACGACGGTCAGCAGAGATGCCGTACTGGCTGAGCTTACCTGTGAAGTCAGCGTTGAACTTATGCTCGATAGGCTGGTTCTTGTAGTTCTTGAGACGCTCAGCAGCCATGCCGTTGAAGCTCTGCTTTGTATCGAGGCGATATGATGTAGAGTACCATACCTCACGAAGTGCATCAATATCGACTGTACGTGTTCTGCCATCCTTCTTGACTGTGATATTGCGCTCGGCTGATGGAGTACCAATCTCAGAGAAAGCGATGCCCTCCTTGTTGAGAATAGCCTCAACCTCTTCCTTCTTGTCATTAGCTACCTGAATAACGACACCTGGGTTCTCAGCAAAGAGTACCTTGACGATGTCCTTCTCTGCAATACCTGCGAGGTTAACGTCGATACCGCCCTTCTGGTTGGCAAATGTCATCTCAAGGAGAGTTGTGATGAGACCACCTGCGCTAATGTCATGACCTGCAAGGATAAGCTCGTTGTTTACGAGTTCCTGTACTGCGAGGAATGCGTCGCGGAAATACTCTGGGTTCTGTACTGTTGGAACATCGCTACCTACCTTGCCAAGTGTCTGAGCAAA
>JAGCWG010000070.1 GCA_017961965.1 Bacteroidaceae bacterium
AACACGAGACTCATCGCCACACTTATGCTGTTGAAAAGGAAGTGAGGCGTCACCTGCCTACGAAGCAACGTCAGGCGTACCTGACGCTCCATAGCCTTAGCCTCCTTCTTTGTCTTCACGAGTTCCTCAATGAGTTGCTCACGAGTCAAGTTATCATATTGGGTCATCATTCCTTATTCTTTTCGTTCATTGCATCATTATATACCTTGAGAGGTGGAATATCCTTGTCTCCTGCATCGCGTGTGTATGGTACGCCTTTGAACTGTCCTGCAAGAGAAAGGGTGAGAACAGAAAAACGAACATTGCCTGCAGGCATGATTGCTTTGGCGAGAGAGCACAAAGTAGCACCTGTTGTAAGTACGTCATCTACGAGGAGAATATGCTTGCCACGCAGCAATTTTGGATGGACGAGAGTGAATACATCATCTACATTCTCAAGTCTCATCATCTTATTGAAGTTGGTCTGCGAAACAGTGTTGCGTGTTTTCCTTACAGCATTAGTAACTATGGGAATGCCTGTCTCATGACTTATTCCCTTAGCTATATAATGTGACTGATTATACCCTCTCTTCATGTGCTTGACCCACGACAATGGAACGGGGACAATGGCATCTATGCCATCGAAGAAGCTGGAGTCCTTTATCTCGCGTGCATATATCTGTGCAATGTACTGTCCCAACTGAGGTAGTGAGTTATACTTCATTGTCCATATAATACTCTTGGTATTGTCGCCTTCGTGAAAGAAGAAACTGACGGCACGCACGACCGGTATTCGTCCCCAAAACACTTGTTCAAGGATAGTTTCACGAAACATGTGTGAGTTAGTGCGGGGAAGAGTGGCAAGACAAGTCAAGCAGAGATACTTTTCCTGCAAGGAAAGGCGTTCTCCACACGAAACACAATAACGTGGAAAGAAGAAATTGACTATGTCCTTCCATATTGTCATCATAGCGTGATTCTCTCGGCTGTTATATCCTCACGAAGGAAGATACTTGCACTCTCAATGAACTTAGTACTTGACTCCGTAGTGAAGTATCGGCATGTTCCTCCCTTTGATATTCTCTCTTCCATCTCAGGATGACGCACAAGGTAGTCCTCAAGGCTCTTGGCGATATACTTGCCTTGCGGAACAATGGTAATGTGCGCTGGACAGTACTTCTTTATCTTGTCCATAAGCAGAGGATAGTGGGTACAACCAAGGATGATGGTGTCTATCTCTGGGTCTTTGACAAGAAGCCTGTCTATACTATCCTTGACAAAGTAATCAGCACCAGGCTTGTCAAACTCATTGTTCTCTACCAATGGAACCCACATAGGACAAGCCTGACCTACGATTGTTGTTCCTGGATAGAGCTTTTCTATCTCCAGTTTGTACGATTCAGAACGTATTGTTCCTTCGGTTGCAAGCACACCAATGTGTGAAGTCTTAGACAACCGACCTACAACTTCCGCTGTAGGACGTATCACGCCAAGCACACGACGATCGGGAGCATTAGTAGGTAGATACGTCTGCTGAATGGTACGAAGAGCCTTGGCTGAGGCCGTATTGCATCCTAAGATTACAAGCGGACACCCCATGTCAAAAAGTTTCTTGACAGCCTGAAGCGTGAACTCATACACTATGTCAAAAGAACGGGTTCCATAAGGGGTTCGGGCATTATCTCCCAAATAGATATAATCCATCTGCGGCATAAGCTGTCTTATGCCATCAAGAATAGTCAAGCCACCGTAACCTGAGTCGAACACGCCTATTGGTCCCATATTCTATATGATTTTGAAGGAGAAGTAAAGATGAGTAAAATGGAGTAAATAGAACTAAAGAGACGAATGATATACTACATGAATGAAGAACAGAGTATCGTCTTTTTTTCCCTATTAACTCCTTCTTACTACCTTTTACTACCAAATATTATTAAAACTTGTTGAGTTCCATTTTTACAATCTCAGTTATATCCTCACCCTCACCAGCAGCAGTGTTAATGAATGGATATGTATTGCCATCCGTATTGAGGATATAAGAGTAGCCACGGCTTGTGCCAACAGTCTTGAGGATACCGTTCAAACGCTTGTAGAGAGGTTCCATAGCATCCTTCTGAGCCTTGGCAAGTGTCTCCTTAGCCTCATTCTTAAAAGCGAGGCTCTGATCCATGAGTTGCTGAAGCTCCTTCTGACGCTTGAGCATTATATTCTCTGGGAACGTTCTCTGGCCATCGATGTACTCAGAGTACTTCTTAGTGAACTCCTGTTCAGCACGAGCCATCTCCTGATTATACTTATTCTTCAGATCTTCCATTGCCTGCTCAACGATGGTGTATTCAGGCATGGATTTGAGTGCTTCATCATAACTGAGGAAGCCAAAATGTGCCTTGCGAACTGTTATGGTTTCAACCGCAGAAGAGGCGGCGGATGCTTCATGAGCATCTGCCACCTCTTGCGCTGATACCATAGTTGTTAGCGCAAGCAATGCTACTGTTACTATGGTTCTGTTCATTATTTTCTTACTTTATTCCGAGTTTTGTCATTACCTGTGAAGTAACATCTGTAGAAAGAGTCTCGTTGATGAATGGGATACCAGCTGTAACGTCCATAATATAAACATATCCACCAGCTGTACCTACTTCCTTGATAGCATCTGTAACCTTCTTCTGGATAGCCTGCATCTTAGCCTGCTGAGCCTTCTGAAGCTCCTCCTCAGAATTTCTTGCATACTCCTGCATGCGCTGGTTCAAGTCCTGAAGCTCAGTCTCACGACGCTGCTTAACAGCATCAGGAAGAGTAGCACCATTCTTCTGGTAGTCCTCATATTTAGTCTTCAACTCATCCTGCATACGCTGGAACTCGTCCTGATAAGTCTTAGAAAGAGTCTGCATCTCAGTCTGAGCAGTTGTATATTCTGGCATAGCCTGAATGATTGTTGTTGAGTTTACGTGAGCAAACTTCTGTGCAAATACACTCATTGGGAGAGCAACAAGTGCTGCTAAAATAAATTTCTTCATTTGTCTAATTCTTTTTTATTGGTTTTAATCGATTTTCTTATCTTGATATGACAGCCTAAGACGGCTGTAACTAATTATGAACTTACTTAGTATTTGTAACCAAGCTTAGTAAGCACCTCATCACTGATGTCAATCTTAGGTGATGCGTAGATAATGCTACCACCAGATGCACGGTCGAGTACGAGCTGGTAACCCTTCTGGTCACAGATATCCTTTACTGCATTATATATCTCATCATTAATAGGAGACATAAGGCTCTGTCGCTTCTTGTAGAGTTCGCCATCATTACCGAAGTACTTCTTCTTGAGTTCACTTGCCTTCTTCTCAAGGTTCATAATTTCCTCTTCAACTTTTGCCTTCTGGGCATCAGAGAGGAATACGGATTCTGACTGGTACTTCTTATATCGTGTCTCCACTTTCAGAAGAAGGTCATTCACCTCTGCTTCCCACTTCTTTGAGACTTGATTCAACTGTTCGTTAGCTCTCTCGTATGCAGGTACGTTCTTAAGGATATACTCCATATCTACGAGTGCAAACTTCTGTGCATTTGCTGCAACTGAAGCAACAAGCACCATTAATGTCAAAACTAATCTTTTCATATCTTTCGATTTTTAAGTGTGACGCAAAGGTACACAAGTTTATTTTTACTGTCTGACGGAAAATATCTATTAGTGTAAGTAATTTCCCTAATTTAATTCATAATTCTCAATTCATAGTTCATAATTGTTTCTGTTTAATTCTGAATTATGAATTCTTAATTATGAATTCCTTAGAACTCCTGACCAAGGATGAAGTGGAACTGGCTGCCAGAATAATTCTTTGAACCATATACGTTATCAAATCCGTATGCCCAGTCGATACCCATCAAACCGACCATAGGAAGGAAGATTCGCACACCTACACCAGCAGAACGCTTCATATCGAAGATGTTGAACTTCTTTATGTCTGTCCAAGCATTACCTGCATCCACAAATGCAAGAGCATAGATATTGGTTGAGTTCTCAAGCATGAGTGGGTAGCGAAGTTCAAGCGACATACGTGAATAAGCATAGCCCTCATAGCCGTAAGGAGTAAGAGCACCGTTGTCATAACCACGAAGACCGATAGTCTCTTGATAATAGCTTGTAGAATATCCTGACATACCGTCACCACCTACATAGAATGTCTCAAACGGTGACTTCTTGTACTTGTTGTAGTGACCGAGGAAGCCGAAATCCATACGGGTCATGAGCACGAAGCACTTCTTTGCTCCTGAGAGTGGAGTGTAGAACTTAGAATTGAACTTCCACTTGTGATACTCAATCCACTTGTACTTCTTCTGCATATCTGAAGAATAGGAAGCACTTGCAGAGTTGGTACTCATATTCTCGTAGTCGATACCGTCGAAGAGAGAGTATGGAGGAGTGAATGTGACAGATGCGCTTATCGTAGAACCTCTACGTGGATAAATCATGTTATCGATAGAGTTACGTGAAAGCGAGAACGTAAGGTTTACGTTGTTACAGTTACCATTCTTGATAAGGAAGTAATCCCAATCCTTCAACATATAACGAGTATAACCGAGAGTCGTCTGGAAGTAGAAGTTGTTATCTGGCCAGTTAAGACGCTTACCCCAACCTACTGAAAGACCAAACAACTGGATGTACTTGTCAGGGTCGTAGTAGCTTGTATAATCGTAGTTATTGTAGTAACTGCCATAACCATACATCGAACTCATCATATTATTATAGTAACCGCTGTTGTAGTATCGGCTACTGATATCTGTCTGACGAGAGAAGAATGCAGAAACAGACAAAGAGTTAGGTCTCTTACGTCCAAACCATGGGTCAAAGAATGAGACGCTATATGACTGGTAGTAAGAACCATTGGTAGAACCACTGATGCTGAACTCCTGTCCGTCACCCTGTGGAAGAATACCACGATGGTTTCTGTCCTTACCGATAAGGTTACGCATAGAGAAGTTTGTGAACTTCAAACCAATCTTACCGATAATACCTGTCTGTCCCCATCCGAGAGAGAACTCAACCTGGTCGCTTGCCTTTGGAGTAAGACCAAGATTAAGGTCAACCGTTCCGTTTGTCTGGTCTGGTACAGGCTTGAAGTCGATATTCTCAGGGTCGAAGTGGCCCATCTGTCCAAGTTTCTGATATGATTCCTTGAAAGCATCCATATTGAAGAGGTCGCCTGGCTTCAAGGTAAGTTCACGACGTATAACCTCCTCGTACACACGAGTGTTACCGTATATTTTAATCTTATTGATGTAAGCTTGTGGACCTTCTGTGATACGTATCTCAAGGTCAATAGAGTCACCATCGATATTTATCTCTGTAGGAGTGACACGACTGAACACATAACCCTGGTTGTAGTAATAGTTACCAACGGCATCATCGTCTGACTGAAGACGTGAATTGATGTGCTTGGTGTTGTATACATCACCCTTCTCCATACGTAGAACTCTGTTGAGACCTTCTGTTGGATATACCGTATTACCTACCCAAGAGATATTACGTACATAATACTTCTGACCTTCATCAAGATGGATATATACATCCACGAGGTTGCCACCAGCATCAACAACACTATCTGCAACAATCATGGCATCGCGGAAACCAAGTTCATTATACTTCTCAATTACACGAGCCTTGTCCTCCTCATACTTCTCGGCTATGAACTTCTTAGCCTTAAAGAGACTCTTAAAGCCTTTCTCGTTAGTCTTCTTGAGAAGACCACCTGAAAAGAATCCGCCATCGAACTTCTTACGTGCAATATGCTCATTACCTGTGATGTAAATCTTTCTAACCTTAACCTTCTCGTTCTTGTTGATGTTTACATCCACGATAATTTCATCCTTACGAGTAGAGTCGTCACGCTGAACAATATCAACATCAGCATTCTTGAATCCCTTATCGTCAAAGTAACGCTTGATGACAATCTTTGCCTTATCCACCATATTAGGTGTTATCTGGTTACCCTTGATAAGTCCCATCTTGGCATCGAGGTCATCACGTTCACTCTTCTTAACACCATTTATATTAACCTGTGAAACACGAGGACGCATGGCAAGAACAATCTTGAGGAACACCTTGTTGTCCGCAATGCTATCTGCCTCAATGCGCACAGAAGAGAACAATCCGTGTCTCCAATATCTCTTGATTGCCTGTGTAATCTCATCACCAGGAACAGATATCTGCTCACCAACGGTAAGTCCAGATATACCGATAAGGATGTAATCCTCGTAGTTGTCAACACCTTCCACCTTGATGCCACCAATCTCAAGTTTCTGTGGTTGTCCATACACCACACTTGGCTTGTTCTGGGCTGACATAAACTGACAGCCAGCCATCACGAGTGAAAGCAGGAATAATCTAATATTCTTCATTTATTTTTGAGTATCTTTTTTCTTTAAAAGTTTTCAGCAACAAGGGTTTTACTTTGCTTCTACCTGTTCGCCAGTCTTGCCAAACCTACGTTGACGCCCTTGATAATCCACGATTGCCTTGCAGAGGGATTCCTCGTTGAAATCAGGCCAGTACTCGTCAGTGAAGTAGAACTCAGAGTAAGCACTCTGCCATAGGAGGTAATTACTGAGACGTTGCTCGCCTCCAGTACGGATAAGTAGTTCTGGGTCAGGCATGAATGAAGTAGCAAGATGCTCGTCAATAGTTTTCTCGCTTATATCCTCTGGATTGAGTTCTCCATTCTTCACCTTTGAGGCTATATTCTTAACAGCGTTTGTAATCTCCCACTTTGAAGAGTAGCTAAGAGCAAGTACCATGCACGAAGCAGAATTGTTTTTGGTTCTTTCCTCAAGTTCCTGACAAGCCTTACGCACGTTCTCAGGAAGTCTTTCCTCCTCTCCGATAATACGAAAACGCACATTCTGCTTCATAAACAACTCCTCCTCAAGATGCTTGAGAAGTAGAGCCATAAGAGCTGATACCTCAGCCTCTGGACGGTTCCAGTTCTCTGTCGAGAAAGTATATAGCGTAAGATACTTAATACCGAGTTTTACAGCAGCAGCCATAATATCGTGAACGGTTTCCGCCCCAGCCTGATGTCCCATAGTACGTTCCATGCCACGAGCCTTAGCCCAGCGTCCATTGCCGTCCATGATTATCGCCACATGCTGTGGCACTCGATTCATATCTACTTGTTCCTTGTACATATTATTGTTAGTTTCTTTCTATTATTAAAAGTAAGGACAGAGTATTATCAATGTTCTATTGAAATCCGCGAAAACTAAAAAACTCAAGAACTTAAGAACTTAAAAACTCAAGAACTCTAAATCCGCGAGAACTAAAAAACTTAAAAACTCACGAACTTAAAAACTTACAAACTCATCAGTCATTATTACATTTACGAAGCTTAGGACATATATCATACGTGAGATATAACATCGTACTACAATAAGTGTCCTTGTTCTTCATAAAGCCGCTCTTAATGTAATAAGGGTCATTTATGCCATCCAACTTATCCGAAGTGGCAAAGTGCATTGCCCAGTCAAGACCGATGTTAACCCTGTCTGCAATTTTGTACTTTACTCCCACACCCAATGGGATGTTCAGGCAAAGTTCGTTGCAGTCTGTAAATCCGAGACCCAACTGAATATAAGGGGTGAAACGCTTTGTTCCCTTGAATCCCTTGCCTGTGCCGTAGCCCCAGAAACTTATCTCGTACTGACAGCCCAAGTCCCACACAGTACTCTTGAACGACTGACTAATTCCGTTTCGCTCAGGTATATAATTGCCAGAAGACTTAACGTCGCCTGATATTCCGCTCGCAAAGAGGTCAAACTTGAGCGACATACGTGGGTTCATGTTATAGCGGAGCATCGCTCCACCTGCCAGATGATTGTTTTTATACAGTTTGTCCGTGTTGGCATCGCCAAGATAGAACCCTGTTCCTACGAGACC
>JAGCWG010000071.1 GCA_017961965.1 Bacteroidaceae bacterium
AGAAACAGAAGTGATCCCTATTTCTATATATAACATTTCAGGTGTTAAGGTTTCTTCATTCCAGAAGGGAATCAATGTAGTGAGATTCTCTGATGGATCAATTAAAAAGGTGTTTAAATAATTCCTTTTGATTAACTATGGTGGTTGAGAGTGCATCGGTAACGATGCACTCTTTTTTTATAGTCGTATGCTTGTCTTATTTAAAATAAGACAACTGCTGACAAGATGCGTTCCTGACCTGAATCCGGGGCGCACCTTCATTATAACATGAAATCATACCAATTTGGGTTTTGCAAGTGGATTGTGTGTCTGTTGTAAGCATAACGTATTAGAATGTTGCTAATTATTGATTAGTTTTTGCTACCTTTGCGGAAAACTTTAAAACAGAATATATTATGTATAGTGATCCTAAGACATGTCTGTATTGCACAGATACATACGATAATTTGATGATTAAGATTGCCGACCTCAGCGTGTCACGTGTGTTCCTGTTCAAGGAACAGACATACAGAGGTCGTTGCCTGGTTGCCTATAATGGTCACGTGAATGATCTCAACGAACTCACGGATGACGAACGTAATGCCTTTATGGCTGACGTATGCCGTGTGACTCGTGCCATGCAGGCTGCATTCAACCCAGAGAAGATAAACTACGGAGCTTATAGTGACAAGTTGTGTCATCTCCATTTCCACCTTGCACCAAAGTATGTTGATGGCCCTGACTATGGTGGAACGTTCCAGATGAACCCTGGTAAGGTTTATCTCACAGATGCAGAGTACCAAGACCTCATTGACAAGGTAAAGGCTCATCTGTAAATTATGGAAAAGAAGGAACTGAGGCGGATAATCCGTGAACGTAAGGCTGCATACTCTAAGGAGAGCCTGAAGGTGATGTCAGATGACATCTGCCGTAGCGTCATGGCTGATGGTGCATGGAGGGCATCAGGTGTGGTACTGTTGTATCACGCATTGGCTGATGAAGTGTGTACGGATATGCTGATACGTAGTGCGGAGATTATGAATAAGACCATACTGCTGCCCGTAGTCGTGTGTGACGAACTTGAACTGAGGGTGTATGAGGGACGTGAGTCCTTGACATTAGGCTCTTATGGTATTCTCGAACCTACTGGCACTCTCTTTCCTGAGAGCGAGTATCACAAGATAGACCTCGCCATAATCCCCGGCATGGCATTTGACGAGCATCGTAATCGCCTTGGTCGTGGTAAAGGTTACTATGACCGACTGTTGCCAAAGATACGCAATGCCTACAAGATAGGTGTCTTTTTCCCTTTCCAACTAATGGAACACATACCTTCTGAACCGCATGATGTGAAGGTTAATGAGATAGTGACACTATATAAATGAAGAATTCAAAAAACATTTACAATAATCGTCATATCAGCAAACGGAGTAAAATGTTTTTTTCACTCTTCACTTTTCACTCTTCACTTTAAAAGCCGTAACTTTGCAGCATGGAACAGTTAAATCAGATAAATCTTCCAAAGGTTGACTCTACGAACACCTTTGTACGCGATATGCTTGATAGTGGTGGGGTATTGCCTGGCATCACTATCGTTACGGCAGACGAACAGACTGCTGGTAGAGGACAGACAGGCAACAGCTGGGAGTCGGAAAAGGGTAAGAATATCATTTTCTCATTGTTGTGCCATCCTGATTTTATCGTACCTCCTAAACAGTTCATCTTGTCACAGTGCATGGCTCTTGCCGTACAACAGGTACTCAGCAAGCATATTACTGATGCTGGCAAGGAAGATGTGGTGAGCATCAAGTGGCCGAATGATATATATGTGGGTGACAGGAAGATTTGTGGTACTCTCATCGAGTGTGACCTTATGGGTAAGTCGATATCCAATTGCATCATCGGAACTGGTATAAATGTCAATCAGATGGTATTCACAAGTGATGCACCTAACCCTGTATCGTTGAAACAGATTATAGGTGCAGATTCTGACTGTGATGCCATGATACGTGAGGTTGTTGACTTGTTCTGCGAGTATTATGGACTTGCACGTGAAGGCAAGGGTGATGAAGTTGTTGATAAGTATATGGCACACCTGTACTGGAAGACAGGTTTCCATCGTTACTCTGACGTGCGTGGCGAGTTTATGGCTGAAATAGCAGGTATAGAGCCTACTGGTCATCTTCTTCTCCGTTTCGATAACGGCAATGTCGTGAGATACGAGTTTAAGGAAGTTTCATTTATATTGAACAGATAATAGACATGGTTAGTCCAAAGAACATACATATTGCGGATTACAATTATCCGCTTCCAGATGAACGCATAGCCAAGTTCCCTTTGGCAGAGCGAGACAGCAGTAAATTGCTTATATACAATAGGGGAGAGGTGAGTGAGGATGTGTTTACTTCCTTGCCTAAGTCTCTGCCTAAGGGTGCGTTGATGGTGTTCAACAATACCAAGGTCATACAGGCTCGTCTGCATTTCCGTAAGGCTCAGGTGCAGGAAGGCGTGCAGGGCGCAATGATTGAGGTGTTCTGTCTTGAACCTGCTGTGCCAAATGACTATCAGGTCAACTTCTCTGCAAAGGGATGTGTGCAGTGGTACTGCCTCGTTGGTAACCTGAAGAAATGGAAGGAAGGCAAGCTTACTCGTGAGATAAGTATGCCAGACGGCAATGTGGTTGTTCTTGCATGTGAACGCAAGGGATTGCATGGCACGAGTCATGTGGTTGAGTTCACATGGGACGGAAATTATACATGGGCAGAGTTGTTAGATGCTGTAGGTGAACTGCCTATTCCTCCGTACCTCAATCGTGAGACTCAGGAATCAGACAAGAAGACATACCAGACAGTCTATTCAAAGATAAAGGGAAGTGTTGCTGCACCAACTGCAGGACTTCACTTCACGGAACGTGTTCTCCGTGCCATCGATGAGGCTGGTGTAGAGCGCGAAGAGGTGACTCTTCATGTGGGCGCAGGAACATTCAAGCCAGTGAAGAGCGAGGAGATTGGCGGTCACGATATGCACACTGAGCATATTGCTGTTCGTCGTCAGACTATAGAGAAACTTATAGCACACAATGGTGAGGCTATTGCTGTTGGTACGACAAGTGTACGTACCCTTGAGAGTCTCTACTATATGGGAATCAAGAGCGAAGTGTTAAGCGCTAAAGGCGAAGAAACAGGCGATGGCGAGGAACTACACGTAGAACAGTGGATGCCATACGAGTATGCTGAGCAATGCGAGAAGAACGGACAGAATCCTCTGACTACCGTTGATGCACTCAAGGCTCTGCTTGCGTATCTTGACCGTCACAATATGGATGTACTTCATTCAAGTACACAGATTATCATTGCTCCAGGATATGAGTATCATATCGTGAAGCGTATGGTGACTAACTTCCATCAGCCACAAAGCACGCTCTTGTTGCTCGTATCTGCATTCGTCAAGGGCGATTGGCACAAGATATATGACTATGCACTTGCTCACGACTTCCGTTTCCTGAGCTATGGCGACTCATCGTTGCTGATACCCCAAAGTTAAAAGTTATAAATTAAAAGGTAAAACGGAGCCATCGACGGCATAGCATGTTAATTATTAATTGTTAATTGTTGAATGATAGCAACAGAAAAAGATAATATGGAAGAGATGTTTCCCATTGTTGATGAAGAAGGAAACATCGTGAGTGCTGCCACACGTGGTGAGTGTCATAGTGGCTCAAAGCTTTTGCACCCTGTGGTACATCTTCATCTGTTTAATAGCAAGGGTGAACTGTACCTTCAGAAGCGTCCGGAGTGGAAGGATATACAGCCAGGTAAGTGGGACACCGCCGTTGGTGGTCATATTGACCTTGGCGAATGTGTGGACGATGCACTCAAGCGTGAGGTCATGGAAGAACTCGGTGTTACGGACTTCGTGCCTGAACGCATCACGCAGTATGTGTTTGAATCGGCAAGGGAGAAGGAACTTGTCTTTGTGCATAAGACCACATACGATGGTGATATTGTTCCAAGTGCTGAAACGGACGGTGGTCGCTTTTGGACTATAGACGAGATTAAGGCAAATATAGGAAAGGGTGTGTTTACTCCTAACTTTGAGAGTGAAATAGAAAGAATCGCCCTCATCTAATCCCCACTGGGGGGACTAAAGGCAAGCCAGGTTAGGATTGCCATAGCTCAAAATTCAGAACTAATAATAACTAACCATATACAACTTATGAACAAACTGTTTTCAATAAGGGTGATAGCTACTATGGCGGTAGCCATTCTTAATTCATCACTCTTCACCGTCAACTCTGTTGCTCAGAACAAGAATGAGGCAATATGGCTTGACATCAACGGAGTGCGTGACCTTACTGCCGATTCGCTCGACATAGCCAATCAGGCACGTCCAGTACCTGGGTCATCACGCAAGGGCAACAATCCAGTGTTGTTCCTCGTTGGTAACTCTACCATGCGTACTGGTACTCGTGGTAATGGTGACAACGGTCAATGGGGTTGGGGCTTCTATGCTCACGAATTCTTTGACGAGAACAAGGTGACTGTGGAGAATCACGCCCTTGGCGGTACATCTCCACGTACATTCTACAATAATCTGTGGGCTCCAGTTCTTGCTGCTGTTAAGAAGGGCGATTATGTGTTTCTCGAACTTGGTCACAATGACAACGGACCAATAGACTCCATCCGTGCGCGTTCAAGCTATCGTCCAAATGGTGAGCTGAGTATCACGGACGACTCAATCGAGATATACAACAAGGTGACTAAAAAGAATGAGGTGGTATATACCTTTGGTGGATATACACGTCGTTTTATCAATGAAGTACGTGCCAAGGGTGCTATACCTGTACTCTTTACGCTCACTCCTCGTAATGCATACGAGCCAAACGACCCTACAAGGATTCAGCGTAAGCTCAAGGACTTCACCCCAGCCATCTTCGCCATTGCAAAGGAAATGGACTGCCCAGTAATTGACCTCAATGACATCTCTGCAAAGAAACTTGAGTCGTATGGTAAGTGGAAGACAGACTATCACTTCTACATCGACAAGATACATTCTTCTGCTTTCGGTGCTATGATGAATGCTCGTAGTGCTGCCGAGGGACTTGCTGCTTGTACAGACCCACGTGTCAAGGTGCTCAAGGATGCCATGAATGATCGTGTCATTCCTAAGCGTTGTGACCAGAAGCGCCAGAAAGGTAAGCCTATGGTGTTCCTCTGTGGTGACTCAACAGGAAAGAACTATGACAAGGACCTTGATGGTATGTGGGGATGGGGCTCTCAGGCATATACCGTCTTTGACTCAACAAAGTGCGTGTTCCAGAATCAGGCAAAGGCAGGACGTTCAACCCGTACATATCTCGAAGAAGAGCGTTGGGAGGAAGTATATAACTCACTTGAACCAGGTGATGTAGTGTTTATTCAATATGGTCATAATGACATTGGTGGTATAGATAAGGATAAGGAACGTGGCGTTATTGCCTGTGCTCAGGACACAAGTCATGTGTATCACATGAAGAGCTCAGGCAAGAACAAGGTAATCTATTCATTTGGCTGGTACATCAAGAAGATGGTACGCGACTGTCAGGAGAAGGGTGCAACACCTATCGTCCTTTCATTCACACCACGTAATGAGTGGCATTGGGGCAAGGGAGAAACAGTTGGTTCTTTTTATCCTGTAAATGAGAAGAAGAATAGACAGTACATAGAGCGTCGTAATGACAAGTATATCCCAGAGTGGGACAAGCAGATTGCCGAAGAGTGTGGCGTGGAGTTCATCGATGTTCATAATATCACAGCTGACTACCTCGACAAGAAATGTGGAAAGAAAGGTAAGGCTGCTGCAATGGAATACTTCAACCATGACCACACACATACTTCGCTCAAGGGTGCTCGCCTTAACGCACAGAGCGTAGCAAAGGGATTGAAGCAGAATAAGTCTGTTGTTGCTAAGCTGTTGAAGTAACCCTTCTATGGTTGTAAGGTTATGAGGTATATGGTTTTCGGGTTTGTTATCAAGCTTGTACAACCATTAAAACTTCATAACCTTATAACTTGATAACCTTAATTAGTAGAATAATCACAAAACAATAAATCCGTAACTCAATTCAAATGTTCAATAGAATCTTAACACTATCCGTATTTATTCTTCTTTCTCTCTCGTGTAATGCAGAGAAAGACTATGAAAAAGTTGCGAGGGACTTCCTCAAATCAAGATGTAACTTCTCTATCTCCTTTCTCGCTACAGTAACGAGGACGGAAGATTGTATCGTGCTGTCATCAAAGAATGCCAGGTGCTTTGTCATCATGGCTGATGAGAAGTATGATGATGTGCTCGATAGCCCAATACTGGCTTACAGTACCGAGTCGTATATCGGTCCTGAAAAAGAAAAAAGGGTTGATGAAGAGAATATCCTCGATTATTACCGAAGGGTATTGCGCACACTCAAGGCTGATTCCGCTGTATATAAGCCACAGGACTATATGACTGGAGAGAAACAACTCAAGACTGTTGTGTTTGGTCAGCAGAAGTTTGACATGCTCGTCATTGGTGAACGTGGTATGCGTGTGGCTGGATGTGTACCAACTTCGGCTACACAGATGATGTATTACCACAAGTGGCCTGACTATGCAACGGGCAAGTACCTGTTTTATTCCTCAGAGCATGGAGCTTTGTATATAAATGTGGATGGTATGCACCTCAACTGGCCAGAGGACTGTTCCATATACAATGGTACTACACGTAGGCTTGTTGCACCTTCACGTTTTATTGCTATCAACGGATTCCTTTTTGAGGCTAACTTTGGTCTTGAACGTACATCTGCAGACATGAGTTTCTGCAAGCGTTCGTTCGTATGTCATTATGGCTATTCTCGTAAGATGGTTTATACCTATAATGATGACGAAAACAAGATGCTTCGTGTACTCAGAAACGAGATTGATGTTGACCGTCCTGTCATGGTAGGACGATGGAGACATGCTTTCATTATCGACGGTTATAAGGATGACTATTTCCACTTCAACCTCGGATGGTATGGCTATCGTGACGGTTTCTACCGTCTGTTCCCTGGTATTGGCAGAAAAGCTGAAAATGATGGATGGGAAATGATTACGGGTATCATGCCCGAACGCAAGACTGAGTTTACTCAGAAGACCATCACTCTCGCAAAGGCGGGAACACTTTCCGACCATATCACAGCAGAGGATTATGATAATCTCGGAAAACTGAAGGTTATTGGTCCTCTCAATGGTAAGGATATTTGCTTGCTTCGTAACCTTTCTGGTGGTGCAGCAATTGATGTGCCAATAGAGAAGCGTGGTGTACTTTCTGAGCTTGACCTGAGTGAGGCAAGCATCGTGGCATCGGATGATGTATATTATGAAAGTTGGGAGTTCAGTGATGAGTCAAAGTCATACCAGAGTTGTCATGAGTGGAATGATTCATGGCAGGAGGAAATCATTCCTCACAAGGCTTATCTCACCAAGTTTCATACAAAGAATAACAGCTTCGGAACGTATATGTTCTTTGGTTGTGACGGTTTGGAGAA
>JAGCWG010000009.1 GCA_017961965.1 Bacteroidaceae bacterium
ACCCCATCCTTCCAGTACTTCGACAGGAGAGCCTCAACCTCATGCTTCACCTTTACCTTATCAACATTAGCCGAAACCCTCAGGCAGAGGTAAGGCAAACGGTAAGTCCAATCCTCCATGCTGTAATCACACAAATCGAAGAGCGCAGGGAAGTTGGCATTATCCGTATGGGCAGTACCAATACGCACGTCAGGGCAAATACCTATAATCATGGTCGAGTCACCATCAAACACGCAGTCATTAAGCTTAACAAACGGGTTCTTCCTGATAAACGACTCGTTGACAATCGTCACACCAGCCTCCCCATCCTTGAACTCACGTCCTTCAATGAGCTTGATGCCATACACCCTGAAGAAGTCCTTATCGACAGGGAGATAACGGAAGTTGATAAGCTTGCTTACATCGTCCTTTGACACAAGCGAATACTGATTAAAGGAATCGGAACTGCCAAGCGTAACACCACAGACAGATGAAGTCTCCACTCCGGGTATCTTCAGCACCTCGTTCTTCATGCCGAGCTTCTGGTCAAGCCTGAACTCGCCATAGCTGAACTCGATATACATCACCTCATCCTTATCGTAGCCGAAGTCACAGTTAGACACGTAGTACTTCTGCATATTAACTATACCGAACAGGCAGACAAGCAGGGTAGATACAAGCAACTGGACCCATACAAGGCACTTGCGAAGTCCGAGACCTTTAGGACTGGTTGCAAAGGAACTCCTCATCACCGTCACCATAGGGAACGACGTAAGATACAACGAAGGATAGACCGTAGCCACAACGCCAATCAAGACCGACAGACCCGAGAGTTGCAGGATGATGTCACAGTTGTCCATGGGTGCAAGCGACCCGTTGAACAAGCCTGTAAACTCGGGGAACTGCTGCATAGCAGCAAGGAGACCGAAGGCAAACAGCATGGCTGTCACCGACGTGATGACGCCCTCACCCACGAGCTTGAGACGCAGTAACCACACGTTGCATCCAAGCATACGATGTGTCGTGACGCTCTTCACACGTGACGGTGCCTCGGCAAGGGTGAAGTTGGCAAAGTTTATCGCTGCGACAAGCAGGATAATCAGGCACGAAAGCTCCAGAACAATCAGCATTCCCGGGCTGCCCTTATCCGTTCTTGTATTCACTCTCGACAGGTAAGTGTCAGCCACAGGCGAGAACCTGAATCGCACCTTACTCTCGGGAAGCGACTTATTAAAGGTATTGGCAGCGGCTACCGGGTCAGCCCCAGCCTTCAGACGTACATATCCAGTAAAGCTCCAGTTACCCCATTCGGTTTTGAGCTTGTCACCCATATCGAGAAAGACAGCATTATGCACAAGGCAGTTGTCAGGGAAGTCCTCATAGACGGCTGCAATGGTGAGCCACTTGTCCCATGCCTTATAGTACAGGCGTTCGCCGGCAACATTCACCCGACCGAAGTACGTCTTAGCCACGGAAGCAGGAATCAACGCATCCTCGCCCACCCTGACATTATCAGCCGAACCGTCAAGCACCTTCAGCCCGAACATTTTGAGTGTACCTTTCCTGTACATCAACGTAACAAGCCCCGCCTTGTTCCCGTTTATATCGTAGCTGCCCTGGTAGCTGCTGCACTCAAACAAAGCCACCTCCTCCACGTCCGGGACAGCCGTCGATGCCTGCTCGATATACGGACGGCTCAGGAAAGTGTTCCATTTACCAGCCTCGAACGCCCCGTTCATCTCCACCCTGTACAGATTTTCATAATCTGGGAGTCCCTTATTGTATCCACAGGTGTAGTTTATCTGAGTCATCAGGACGTAATAGGCAAACATGGCTATAACGAGTCCGATGAAGTTAAGCGCTGTCGCAGACTTGAAGCGACGGATAGTGTATATAAAGCCTGTCATGTTCTTATAACAATGAGCAATGAGTAATGAGTAATGATTAATTAGTAATTAGGAATGAGTATGGTAACTACTCCCCGTCCTTTAGGAAGGGGTCGGGGGAAGGTCCGCTTATATAAGCTCCTCCCCTTCTACCACTTGACCATCAAAAAGATTGATGATACGGTTAGCATATCTCGCATCACGATGTGAGTGAGTAACCATGATGATGGTTGTTCCCTCTGCATTTAGCTTGCTCAACAGTTCCATCACCTCAAGTCCGTTCTTTGAATCGAGGTTACCTGTTGGTTCATCGGCAAGGATGATACTTGGCTTACCTACTACGGCACGAGCTATGGCAACACGCTGTTGCTGACCTCCAGACAACTGCTGTGGATAATGCTTGGCACGCTGACTGAGACTAACCTTACGGAGTATGTTCTGAACTCGTTCCTTACGCTCTGCCTTTGGCACATCAAGATACTTGAGCTGAAGCTCTACATTTTCCTCTACCGTAAGTTCATCAATAAGATTAAAGCTCTGGAACACGAAACCAATACGTCCCCTACGGTAACGGTTACGTTCCTTCTCCTTTAGATGTCCTACCTCCACATCGTCAAAGTATATCTTTCCTTCTGTAGGATTGTCAAGCAATCCGAGGATACTAAGTAGTGTGGACTTACCACAACCTGATGGTCCCATGATGGCAACAAATTCGCCATCATTCACTTCAAGACTAACACCATTGAGTGCTGTTGTTTCAATCTCTTCCGTACGGAAGATTTTCATAAGGTTCTCTATACGTATCATAATTCTTATTGTTAAGTAGGTGTGCAAAATTATTTCGTACTGTTCGGTTGAAATTGTATGCTTTTTTTCCGCAGTGCGGCCAGTTATAAAAACATGGTAAAAACAAAAGAAAACATGTTTTTTCTTGTTTTTGTTCTGTTTACTTCCCGCTGGTCAGTGAGAAAAGTTCTATGCTGTTTTTACTTTCCTTCGGTCAGTGAGACCGCTTCGCTAAGTTCTAATATGCACCTTTGTGCAAAAATACAACCGTACAGGTAGAATTATTTTTATAATGATTGTATTGATTAATGATGTTTACTTATATATTAAAACTTGATTATTTCATTATCCTTGAACGAGTCATAACTACTTGTGATGACACGTTCGCCAGGTTCAAGACCCTCAATCACCTCGTAGTACAGAGGATTCTGACGTCCTATGCGGATATTACGTCGATAAGCCTTGCTGCCATCCTTGTCGAGCACAAATATCCAGTTACCACCCGTTGTCTGGAAGAATGAGCTACGAGGAATGAGTACTGCCTGTTCAGGCTTACCAAGTTCGAGGTTAAGATAAACGGTTGCACCGACTCGTGCATCATTCCAATCATCCTGTCCTGCCACCGAACGGTCAAGTTTCATGTCAACCTTGAACTTACCATTACGCACTTCAGGATATACCTTGCGTATTATGAACGTGTACTCACGTTCCTTTCCTTGTGGAAGACGGATTGTTGCCGTAGCTGTAAGGCCAACACGCACACGGTCTATGTAAATCTCATCAACCATAGCCTCAACCTTGAAACTACTCAAGTCATTTATCTGTCCTATCGTCTGTCCTGCCGAAATACTCTGACCGAGTTCAACATCAAGAAGACCAAGCTCACCGTCAATATTGGAACGTACCTCCAGTTTACCTTTACGCTCACGCACGAGTATCACGTTCTTGCGCATATTGTCGAGATTATCCTCCATCTGTTCCATCTGGACCTTTCGATAGAGTGCATCCTGCTTGAGTCGTTCAGAGACAAGTCCTTGTTTCTTCTTGGCAAGTTCATAGTCTTCCTTGCTTTGCAGATAGGTCTCACGTGAGATAAGCTTCTCCGAATATAGGCGTTCATTCTGCTGAAAGGCACGATGCTTGCGTTTTACATCCACGTCAAGCGATGCATTCTCCGTTTCGTTGCTCAGCTTGTCCTGCTGCATAGCCACCTGAGTATTGCGGAGCATATTCTGTTTTTCTGCCAGTTCTGCCTCTGCATTCAGAATCTGAAGGTCAAGATTACTGTTGGACAGACGGACAATAACATCACCCTTCTTCAACGACTGTCCTTCCTCTGCAACCTTTTCCGTCACTATACCACCCTCCTCTGGTGATATTCTCACTACCTGAACAGGTACTACCATTCCGTTGATACGGATATAGTCCTTAAATTCTCCACGAGTGACATCACTTATGGTAACCATCTCACGATTGACCTTGACGGTACTGGCATGATTGCCAAAGATGACCCACAGCATAAGAATGACAAATAGTGTCGCTCCTACGATATATGGTATATGTTTGCGTTTTATTCCACGCTTACGTTCTATTACTCTGTCCATTTCTCTCCTTTATAATAACCAA
>JAGCWG010000072.1 GCA_017961965.1 Bacteroidaceae bacterium
CAGAGATGCTGTTGCTGTAATAATTCTTGCCGTGTCTTTTTTTTGTCTTGATGTATTCAAGTGAATTGTACCATTTTGCATCCTTCACGAGTGTTGCCACGATATTACTTGAAATACGTTCTCCGAAAGAGACGATAGCGGCACTTGTCTTCTCGCTGAGGTCGCGAAGAAGGAAGACGCCCTTGTATATTCCGAGTAATTGTTCGAGGAGATCATCTACGGTAGCAAGGAGGTGAGCCTTCTTGTCAGCATCCGTGATGATGGCTTCTATCATGGCGTGGTGGCGCTCCACCATCTCGTTGTACGAGGTGAGGTATGCGGTATCACCGGTGACTGCAAGCTTGGAAGTCCCGATAAGCTTATCGGTTATTCCTCCCAGAGCAGAAACGACTACAACTACAGGCTCATCGCATGCCTCTACGATTTTCTTAAGATTAAGAATGCTTTCTACGGAACCTACGGATGTTCCGCCAAATTTCAGTACTTTCATTTGTTGTTTTAACTGTATTTGAATTTAGGCGCAAATTTACTCCTTTTTGATGAATTTACAAAGTGTTTCGTGCCAAATGGTCAAATATACTTATGATTTAAAATAAAAACCCATCAAATGGCTGAAATTTTGTAAGCAATTGGACAATTTTTACATTTTAGCAAATTGTCCAAAATAATTATCTTTACGGTTCTTTTTGACACCATAATCGTATTTTTATTTAAAAACTGCTTGTCGTATCAATAAAACTCCGTACATTTGCAAGCGGTTTTAATACAAACACACTCAAAATGGAATCATTAAAGCATGAATGTGGTGTGGCAATGATACGATTGCTCAAACCGCTTGATTATTACGAGAAGAAGTATGGCGATAAGCACTACGCTCTTGGCAAGCTCTACCTTATGATGGAAAAGCAGCATAACAGAGGTCAAGAGGGAGCTGGTGTCGCCAGCGTCAAACTCCACCAACCATCGGGACACGAATACATGTATAGAGAGAAGGCTGAGGGCAAAGATGCCATCACCAAAGTCTTCGGCTCCATTTATCAGCAAATATCATCTATCGACGAGGATGACCCATCTGCAGGACCCGCCTTTCTTGGCGAACTGTACATGGGTCATCTTCGTTATTCTACTACTGGTAAGGGAGGACTCAAGTACGTGCATCCGTTCCTCAGGCGTAACAACTGGAGAGCCAAGAACCTGTGTCTCTGTGGCAACTTCAATATGACCAATATAGATGAGGTCTTTGCTTTCCTTACGCAACAGGGACAAAGCCCACGTATCTATAGCGACTCTTACATCATGCTCGAACTTATGGGTCATCGCCTTGACCGTGAGGTGGAACGTCTCTTCGTGGAGGCAAAAGAGCAAGGACTTGAGTCAACTGACATCACGGAGTATATTGACTCACACGTGGATATGAGTAACGTACTCAAGACAACACTCCCCCACTTTGATGGTGGTTACGTGATGTGCGGAATGACGGGAAGCGGAGAGATGTTTTCGATGCGTGACCCTTCTGGCATCCGTCCTGCCTTCTACTATGCAGACGACGAGATTGTGGCTATTGCCAGCGAGCGTCCTGTACTCCAGACGACATTCGACCTCAACCTTGAGGACGTTAAGGAACTACAGAGGGGACAGGCACTCATCATCAATCGTGCTGGCGAGATGCGTCTTGAACAGATTCTGCCTGCTGCCGAGAATAAGGCCTGTTCATTTGAGCGCATATATTTCAGCCGTGGAAACGACTATGACATCCACAAGGAGCGCAAGCAACTTGGCTACCAGTTGCGTGACCAGATTCTCAAGGCTGTAGATGGCGACCTTGAGCACTCAGTATTCTCATATATTCCTAATACTGCTGAGGTTGCATATTACGGTATGCTCGACGGCATGAGAAGCATCTCACCAGTAATACGTACAGAGAAGGTGGTATGGAAAGACATCAAGTTACGTACATTCATCACAGAGGGAAGTACCCGTAACGACCTTGCTGCCCATGTCTATGACATC
>JAGCWG010000073.1 GCA_017961965.1 Bacteroidaceae bacterium
ACATTCAAAAAGAAGCCTGTTGCTTTCACTTGCAACAGGCTTCGCATTTATTACCCCTTAATTTGTTGTTATAATTACTCTTTTCTTGTATGCTTATACCATGAGAGCAGCAACCAAAGCAAGGATTGCATAGAACTCAGGAAGAGCAGCATAAATCATTGTTGGAGTCTGAACATCATGTCCCTGAGCCAAGCCCTGGATACCTGCTGCACAAACCTTACCCTGACGAATTGCAGAGAAAAGACAAGTGATACCAACACCAAGTCCGATACCGAACAAAAGCGCACCCTTAGAAGGATCTGCGAGCAAGTCCTTTGTCATAAGGAATGCTACGAATCCATAAAGTCCCTGAGTTGCAGGAAGTGCAGAAAGCACCATGTAACCAGATGACTTTGAAGGGTCCTTCTTAAGAGCACCTTCTGCTGCAGAACCAGCAATAGTTGTACCATAACAACTACCAATACCAGCAAGTCCCAACATGAGACCAAGACCGAGATAACCGAGAATTAAATCCATAATCGTTTATTTTTTATTTTTTTTTTATTAATGTACTATTTATTATAACTCTGAAATGGTTTGTACTCAACACCCTTTCCTTCATATCCTGCATTCTTGAAATACTCCACGAAGTTAAGACGAAGAGGGTGAACGAATGCAGAGATTGCGGACATCAAGAGATTGAATATGTGTCCAACAACATAAATAAGGAATGCTCCCACACATGCAGCACCACCATTTGCGCCAATCATATCGCCAATCATATTGAATGCACCTCCAAGCATACCTCCAGCAAGACAAAGAGCATAGAGACGTATGTATGAAAGGATATCACCCATAAGACCTGATGCCATGTTATAAGTATCATAGAGTCCTGCAAGCGGATTAACGATAATACCTGCAACAGGAGACTTAACAATCCTGTCAATATTGTTAAGAAGGAATATTGCTACTGCGCTTACACCTCCTATACAGATGAGTACCATCTTTGTGACTTCCTCAGAAAGACCTGCTACAAGAGCTATCACACCAAACACAAGTCCTCCAACAAGAAGAAGAACCCAACCCCATGTACTTATCTGGCTTGCAAATCCATCTTTCTTTGTATAGAGAGCTGCCTTGATGACCATAGCAAGACAGATATGGAATACACCTATACATATTGCAGCTGCCATCTGAATAGAGTATGCTGTTCCTGGAACATTGCCTTGCAACCATGAAAGGAGAGATCCTAACATTGTGTCAGATGGAATCCATCCTGCTTCTACGATATTTATACCGAAGAATGTTCCAAGGAGGAAACCGACAATAGTTGTCGCAACTCCAAGAGCACATATCATACTCTCACATCCATCAAGCATCTCACCGATAATAGGAACTTTCTTTGTCTTTCCTGCCATACCAAGCAAGCCATAGAGAGCAATGACAATACCATAACCAGCATCACCCATACATATTGCAAAGAACAACGTAAAGAACGGTGCAACAATCGGTGTTGGATCCCATTCATTATATGAAGGGAAGCCATACATCTTTGTCAGGCGTTCAAACATTCTTGAGAATGGGTCATTGTGAAGCAGAATTGGTACGTTATCTGTATCTACAGCATCACGTATCTCATAATATGCGACAGAATCCTTCAAGAACGTATCGATCTCTGCCTCCTTTGATACAGGGAACCATCCTTCTACCACCATTATCTTCTTATCAGCAGTAAGCGCTGTAGCGTGTTGTGCCTTAGCGACTGCGAGTTCGTTGATAAGGTTGGTCTCGTATGCCTTGATATCATCAAGATGCTCAACGGCAATACCAAGACGCTGTTCCTCAAGTGTGAGGATATTCTCCTTGAGTTCACTAATGTGCTGTGCACATTCCTCGAGTGACTTCTCTGGCAACTGTACTGGTATTGCAGGAACAGTCTCCTCGGAGTCCACATAATCATAATGAACAAAGTAGAGTGTCTTGCCATCCTTGCTGACAAGTCCTTCCTTATACTCAGGATGCTTCTTGAAGAAATTGCCTGATGCCTGATAGAAAGAGAGTTTGATACCCTTCTCTTCCAATGCAGCAACACGACTACGGTCAAACGTGCCCCATGGGAGAAGTTGCTCGTAATCCTTCTGGAAACGCTGCAACTCTGCCTTGTTGACACTTATGGAATCGTTGATGCTGTCATAGAGTACAAGATACTGAAGAGCATTTATTGCGTTACCCTCCTTAGCCACACTCCTGTTAGCCAAAAGCTTAGAGAGTGACTCAACAACGGCATGCACGCTCTTGATATTGTCTTCCTTAGCACGTATGTCATCCGATGTTTGCAGACGTTCAGCCATGCTCTGGTCATCACTCTGCTGTACATGTATGACACCCAACTTCTGGAGAGACTTGAGGAACTGATCATATTCCTTATAATAGATAAGGAACGTGAGTTTTTTCATGTTCTGAATCATACGCTTTCCTCTGCCTCCTTTCTTGCTCTTTTCTCCTGAAGTGACTTCAGGATCTTCTGTGAAGACTTAGAGAGGTTCTCCTCATCTTCCATGAATCGCTTAATCTTACGCACAGCCTCCTGGAATCCTGGAATCTGAACCTTCTCGAAGAGGTTCACCTTCTGGGTAGTCTTTTTGCGTGCGTGATCAAGAAGATTGAGTTTGGCAAGTACGAACTCACGTTCAACCGCAGTCTTTGCAAGACCTTGGAGAAGCTTGATTCCGTCAAAGTACCACTTAGGCGAACTGAAGAGACCGAACGGACGGACCTCAAGGCTGATGTTGGTAAGGATTGGGACACGTACGCCCGCAATCTTCTTGACATCAAGCACCACATCCTTGAGTGACACGAGACTTGCATCGAACTCTCCCCAGAGAGTGTACATAGACTCGTATCCGTCAATCTGCTCCTCCAGTTTCTTTTCAAGTGCTATGGCATCTTCCTTGCACTTCTTGACCTCAAGACGAAGAGCTGTCTCCTTACTCTTGATGATAGGGAGAGTCCTCTGCCTCATCTTGAGATTCTTCTCAATCTGCTGAAGCGATGTTTTATTGTATTGAAACTTTATCATAATTCAAAATTCATAATTCATAATTCACAATTAAGTTTTAACAAAATTGGAATCATCAACTATTGAATGTGCTTTTTACGATTGAAGTTAATATTTTTATTAATTCAGTACAATCTCTTTGAATACTTACATATTCATCTTTTGAGATATA
>JAGCWG010000074.1 GCA_017961965.1 Bacteroidaceae bacterium
ACGAACGATGATGATGTTATGTTTCCAAATAGTCTCATTCCTGTATAGAATTCTTATTAAATTTAAAAGAGTTGCTTGAAAGCGGTTGCAAAATTACAAAATAAAAACGAAATCTTTTTGCGTTGTTCAAGAAAAAATACATTTTCATGCAATTTTTCTTAAAAATGCAAGACTGTCGGATTCTAACCGACGCAGGGCGTAATCCCAGCTTGAAGTTATCGCGCCTCCTTTGAACACTTGGATAAGTCTTGCATTTATATGTTTTATGCATTCAGCAGCTTTGTCACATCGGCAGGGTTTAATGCCCATTCGTAGGTGTATGCCTCATCAGCTTCGTCGGCTGTATGTACCAACTCCAGATTCTGGCCTTTAACCTTCATATCGAGAAGTTCACCGACAGATAGTTTTGCTTCGAGTTTGTGAAGCAGAGCCTCAATAGAGGTTGTGTCAGCTCCACGAATAGTTTGTGAAGTGAATGGCATTTCGAGCCAGATGATTTCTCGCTTCGCAACATCAAGTATGCCGAACACTAATCCCTTGCTCAGATTTCCTTCGCTTATACGAACCATGTGCTGTACACAAGAAGGATCGTAGGCAACACCAGTCTTTTCTGAAATCTTCATCGGATTTGCGGAGTCCATCCAACCTACGACAAGGTTAGGGGAAAGGGAACCGCATGAGTAGGCAGTGCCAGTAAAAGTTACATACTTAGCATTAGCAGCATCCAACTCTGGCAGAGACAGTTCAATGTATTCTGCTGTACCCACCATTTCTGGAATTGAGCGGATGTCACCTGAGTGTTTTGCACCTACACAGGTAAGTTTATAGTACGCACACTCTGCAATATTATTGTCTGGCAATGCAATACGGCAGCTCAAGTCCATATCCAAGTGCTGTGCATGTAGTCCTTTACCCCATTGAAGAAACAGACGGATGGCATCACCTTCCACAGGGAAGCGTGTTCCCATCAAGGCACAGGAAGTATCTTGAATCGTTGTTGCCCGTTCTCCAACACTGACAGGAATATTATATAAGGTTGGGTCGATGTAGGCAGTCTTTGACTCTGTCTTTTGCGCAGCAAAACGACGTATCATAGAATCTCTGTAAATGCCAATTACATCCTTTGCCATCTGATATCGTGTACATTCATCGTAGAGCGCAAGCAGTTTGTTTGACGGAATAAGATGTGTCACACCTGTAATAGGTCGAGCCAAGCGTTTTTCCTTCGTGTCGAAGTAGTTTTCTGCAGCATTACCCAATGACAACAACAAACGGGCAGGAAGTTTGTCTGCAATCTCATCGAATGCAGCCAACGCCTTGTCACTTCCAAAGCGTAGCATGGTAGCAAACAGACAACGGGCAAAGAGTCCTGGACGTTCCTTGAGTAAAGCGAGAGTCTTATCCGCGTTGTTCTCAGAACGAGCCTTGTCAACACGTCCCTGCCATGTGGAGTAATCCTGCTTGTAGAATACATCAAGTATTTCGGCAAGACGCTCCATTCCATTCTTACGCGAGTACTCACCAAGACGTAGGGCGCGGATCATGCGTACCCACATTCCACGTTTTGGGTTCATGTTCTCTGCTGCCTGTTTTGCAGACAAAGGAAGTGCGTTTATCCATTGTGCAACACGTAAGCAAGACTTACGGTCATACTTCAGCATGAGTTTGTCCTTCATGTTCTTTGCGGCATCAGCCCCTTTGTCGAGAGGACCGAACATGTGGTAGTACATCTTCTTTGCGTGAGCGACAAGAGTCTTTGGCTCAATTATCTGAATGTAGCCAGTCTTTTCATACCAGAGATAGCGGAGAATGTCTGTCGGAGTCTTCAGCAGGGAGATAGCTTCCTTTGACCTGTCCTTGTTTACCAAGGTCTTTATAACCAACATGGCTGTTTCCTTCATGGTAATGTTTGCTTCCGCAGGTAGTTCGTACTGGGTAAGCAGCATTTCCAGAGAGTCTTTCTGTGTCGCATCCAAAGGAGTGACGGAAGACAGGAGTGAAGCAAGGACATTCTTCATGTCTGCATCGGTAAACAAACGAAGTTCCTTCAGTTTGCTTCCCTGACCTTTATAAACAAAGTCCGCGGTTTTGAATGGAGTACCACAGAAAGGACAACCATTGTATCGTTCCAATGGGAAGGTGCCATCAGGAATGAAGTGACCGCACTTTAGGGTCGTACCATTGATTCCTGCTTTCTCTCCACCAAAGATGTTTGCAATCAATGTGACGAAATGATCAGCATAGGATTCCCCGGTAGGAATATTCCACCCCTTAACAAGTGAAGCCCAGTTAAGGTTTATGCCCATTACGTCATTGACACACTCAGTGATTTCTGCCAGAGTATCAGCAGAAACAGTATTGAGAGCATGGAGAAGTTCCTCGCTCACGCAGAAACCATTCTCCTTCAGACGGGCTACGAATGCCATTACAGGCATCGTAGTTTCTGATTCCATGTTGATATTCTCTCGACTAATGTCGAGGAACACAGCGCGATAGCGCAAAGCAACTTTTGTCAAAATCTTGTTCATAATAGTAAAAAAGTTAAAAGGTAATTGAGTAACAGCGGCAGGGTTGCAAGTCTGCCTTATATAAGTAGATGGAGCAAATGGAGTATGTTACTCTTTAACCTTGTTAATAAATATATGAGAGGTAATTGACAAACATGGACAGATTTCAAGTGTGGTGCTGAAAGCTTGAAGTATGTCTGTCTTGACCTCGTTATTTCAAAATGAGGTAATCGAGAAACTATTATATCCAGACATAGCCATGAAGGCTACCCGAAGTTTCCTCATTGAAGTAAGTATCTCTTAGACCTCATTGTTAGAGCTGCGAGCAGGGGTCG
>JAGCWG010000075.1 GCA_017961965.1 Bacteroidaceae bacterium
ATGGCTGTAATAGCTTGGAATCTGTCACCATTTCGGACGGCGTAACAAGTATTGGAGAAAATGCATTCTAAGGCTGCGAGAAATTAAAATCCATCAACATTCCAGGTAGCGTAACAACTATTGGAAGAGAAGCATTCTGTGAGTGTGGCTTAAAATCCATCAACATTCCTGGTAGCGTAACAACTATTGCTGAAGAAGTATTTTATGGCTGTAATAGTTTGGAATCTGTCACCATTTCGGACGGCGTAACAAGTATTGGAGAATATGCATTCGAAGGCTGCGAAAATTTAACATCAGTAGTCATTCCTAATGGAGTAACAACTATTGAAAATTTAACTTTCCTGAAAAGTGGATTACAATCCATATATATATCCAGTAGCGTTACAAATATCAAAAAAGACGCTTTTAAAGGTTGTGATGAATTAGCCACTATTGTAGTTGACAAGAATAACAAGATATATGACAGCCGCAACAATTGTAATGCAATCATTTATACAGCCAACGATTCTCTCGCCATAGGATTTAACACCACAATCATTCCAGAGGGTGTAAAAACAATTGGAAACTATGCATTCTCAGGACGTTACGGCTTAACATCAGTTATCATTCCTAACAGTGTGACGACAATCACAGACAAAGCCTTCGCTGACTGTAGCTTACAGTCAATATATATTTCAAGTAGCGTTACAAATATCAAAAGGAACGCCTTTGATGATTGCCACCAATTAACATCATTTGTAGTGGATAAGGATAACAAAGTATATGACAGTCGCAATAACTGTAATGCACTTATTGACAGAGAAAAAGACTCTCTCGTCATAGCACTAAAACCTACTGTCATTCCAAATGACGTAAAAATAATTGGAGACATGGTATTCTATAACCGTCAGGATTTAACATCAGTCATCATTCCTAATAGTGTGACAAAAATAGGTAAGTACGCATTCGCTGGTTCCAGCTTAACATCAATTGACTTCTCCAATAGCACAGTAAGCATTGATGATTACGCTTTTGAGAGTTGCAACAAGTTGAAAAACTTAGAAATCAAAGGAGTAACACATATCGGGCGCTCAGCTTTCCACAACTGCGAGAATTTAGAATCAGTCATATTCTCTGAGGATGTTACCGACACCGGCGATTACACTTTTGAAAGTTGCGACAACCTGAAAAAAATAGAAATCAAAGGAGCAACAAATATCGGACATGCAGCTTTCTACACCTGCGGGAATTTGACATCAGTCATAATCTCTGATGGTATTACAAACATTGGCGAATACGCTTTTTCAAGATGCAAGAAACTCACGTCAATTACATTACCAAACAGCTTACGCAAAATTGGGCACAATGCATTTAGTTACACAGGAATAAGCAAAATAACTATTCCTAAAGATGTAGAAAGAATAGAAGGATATACTTTCGGTTGGTGTACGCAATTAAAATCTATAATAATTCAAGGCAATGTAACGACTTTTAACGCATTCGCTTTCTATGACTGTATAAATCTCAAGCATATATATAATTACTCCGAGACGCCACAGCAAATATTTAGTAATACTTTTAGCACTAATAATGCCACTCTTCATGTACTCAACGGACAGAAGGAAGCATATATGAATACGGATTATTGGAAAAACTTCAACACACTTCTTGATGACATAAGAACATATAATGCAATAGAGGTCACAACAAATGAAGAAGGCAATAAAGACTCAAACGTTTACACACTTGACGGCCGTCTTGCAGATGACATCCGAAAGGCAGGCATCTACATCAAGAATGGAAAGAAAATCATTATAAGATAAAGGCAAAAAGAAAACCGTTCGGGACGAACCAACCGAACGGTCTCTTTTTTTCATATTTCAATTCAAAGCACTCTCCACCCACTTTATTTCAGGTGTGCCATCCTTGTCAAAGTTGATAGGAAGCCACAAGTGGAGTGAGTTACTAAGATGCTCAGGATTCCATATATCAGCCATGAATATGAAGCGTGACTTGGTACCCTTGATACCAAGTGACTTGGTGTCGAGGATATATGTACCCTGTGCTCCGAATGTCTTGTTGGCAGGGAAGTTCTTGTATGTAGCATTTGCTCCTGTGAATGGAGATGCGACTTGAGTCCAAGGTCCCCAGATGCTCTTACTATGGAACATATGAGCCTCATTAGGTGCCCAACCTGTACAACCAGAGCATATCATCCAGTATGTGCCATTGTGCTTGAGAATAGTTGGTGCCTCGTTCTGACCACCAGGTGCAACCATGACATACTTACCAGTGAAGTCACTATAGTCATCATTAAGTTCACTGATGAGAAGTGTGAGGTTCTCCTGTGATGACGTGATGTGATAAGCCTTGCCGTCATCATCAATATATACAGTCATATCACGGCTCATCTGTCCACCCTCAAAGTCACGCCAGAGATACATACCTCTTTCAGTCTCCTTTCTCCACTCAGGTGTCCACCAGTCTTTCCAGTC
>JAGCWG010000076.1 GCA_017961965.1 Bacteroidaceae bacterium
AAACCATAGAAATGAAACTATGGTTTCTAATAGCCACAAAATATATTTCTAAATTGCCCACGTCAAACCCTTAGTGGGCATAATTTTGAATTTTGAATTTTGAATTCTGAATTTTGAATTATGAATTTCTCCTCAGCCACTTGATAAACTTATCCACATCCTCGTCGTATGAGTATGACTTATTGAGCGGATTACCATCGGCATCGATGAGTACATAGAATGGCTGAGCCGTTGCTCCGAACTTGCTTGACTGGAGATAGCTCCACTTGTCACCAACGGTACGGAGCTTGCGTGTGTTACCATTGTCCATTACTTCTACAGGCTCTGGGAGGGATGTCTTATCATCCACATAGAGCTGGATAAGAACATAGTCATTTGTCATGATGTCAGCCACGGTTGGATCAACGAATACAGCAGCCTCCATCTTACGGCAGTTTACACATCCATAGCCTGTGAAGTCAATCATGACAGGCATGTTGTGAGCCTTGGCATAACGCATTCCCTCTTCGTAATCCATGAACATAGGCTTGACTTCCTGCTCCTTCATGAGGTTGAAGTCCTGTGTCTTCATTGGTGGAGCAAACGCGCTTACTGCCTTGAGAGGTGCGCCCCAGAGACCTGGAACCATGTATATAGCGAATGCAAATGACACAAGCGACATGAAGAAACGTGGGATGCTCGTCTTGTAATTGACAATCACGTTACCCTCGTCGTCATATTCATCCTCATCGTGTGGGAAACGTATCCACCCAATGAGGTAAGCTCCGAGAATCGCAAATAAGGCAATCCAAAGAGCGAGGAATGTCTCACGGTCGAGGAGTCCCCATCCGTATGCAAGGTCTGCCACAGAGAAGAACTTGAGTGAGAAGGCAAGTTCGACGAAACCGAGCGTAACCTTCACGTTATTCATCCAGTTTCCACTCTTTGGAGCTGACTTCAACATCGTTGGGAAAAGGGCGAAAAGTGTGAAAGGAAGCGCAAGAGCTACTGCAAACCCGAGCATTCCGACCGTAGGGCCTATGATACTGCTTGTCACCATCTCTACAAGGAGGAATCCGATGATAGGTCCGGTGCATGAGAATGACACAAGCACAAGCGTGAATGCCATGAGGAAGATGCTGAGGAGACCACTTGTAGTGTTTGCCTTGCTATCCACTGCATTTGTCCAGCTTGATGGAAGTGTAAGCTCAAATCCTCCAATGAAGCTTGCTCCAAAGAGAAGAAGCATGAGAAAGAAGATGATGTTGAACACTGCATTCGTTGCAAGTGAATTGAGAGCACTTGCTCCGAAAGCACCTGTTACGATAAGTCCAAGTGAGACATATATCACGACAATACTAAGACCATATATTATAGCATCACGAACGCCACGCTTCTTTGCGGCTGCCACCTCCTCTGGTGTTGACTTCTTTGTCGTACCCTTCTTGAGGAAGAAGCTTACGGTCATCGGAATGATTGGCCATACACATGGAGTGACGAGAGCCACGAGTCCTCCGATGAAACCAAGAACGAAGATGTACCAAAGCGGATTGGCTGTGGCATTTGCATTGCCACCCTCGTCAAAGGCACTCAACTTGTCTATTACAGGTGCCCAAAGGTCGTCAGTCGGAGCAGTTGCTTCAACAACCTGTTCCGTTGCGACAGTATCTGTTTCGATCGTTTCCTCTGTTACCACAGCAGCCTCTTCCAACTTCGGAGCAACGTCCTCAGCTTTCTTGGCAGCCTTGATCTCGCCACTAAACTTGAAATCTGTGGATGTTGGAGGAATGCAACTTTCATCGTTACAACCGCCATACTGCAAATAACCTTCTATCTCGTACTTGCCGCCAGTAAGGATAACCTTCTGAGTGAATGTGGCAGAGTTCTCGAAGAAAAAGACCTCAGCACCGAACATCTCCTCGTAATGCTTGATTGGAGACGTTGCAGGCTTCAGCGAACCGTCAAGCTTTGCACCAGATATCTTATCGATATTTATTGTTGTTGGTGTAGGACCATCCTGAACCACCTGAGTGGAATACATGTGCCAGCCACCATCAATCTTAGCCTTGAATGTGATTATTGCCTCCGTTGCACTTGTTTCCTTTATTGAGCTGGTAACCTTGATAGGCTGTGCCAACTGTGCCGAACATACAGCAAACGAAAGGACTGTGAGTAAAGCCGCGAATATACGTTTCATTCTGTGAATATATGTTTTATTATTGATAATCTCTTTTTATTACGATGCAAAGGTAGGCAAATCTTTTGTGAAGTAATCATATTTTCATCCAAAAAACAAAAGTGCACATCTCAATCATACGATTATTTTATCCTTACAGAAAGTATAATACAAAAAATGCACTATTGTAACATTTCGTTTGTACGATAAGCACTAAATTTGCAGGCAAAATTATAAACCCATAGTATTACAAATCACCAAAACTTTTATTACAAATGAAAATTATAAAGACAATATTCGTAGTTGTTGCCTCATTATCTTGCGCACTCCCATCCTTCTCATGGGACAAGAAAGGTCACGACATAACAGCTGCCATCGCCCAGCGTCACCTTACGGGCGAAGCACAGAAACAGATTAAGGAACTTCTCGATGGCAAGACAATCATCTATTGGGCTCCTTGGATGGACGATGCAAGCAACATGCCAGAATACCGCTATAGCAAGACATGGCATTACTTCGACATAGAGGAAGGCAAGGACGTAACCGATTATCCTCATCCAGAGAAGGGCGACATAATAACAGCCATAACTGCTCAGATAGAAGGGCTAAAAGGTAACACACTCACACGAGAGGAACGCCAGTTGGCTCTCAAGTTCCTCGTACATCTCATGGGTGACCTACACCAACCTATGCACCTTGGCTATCCAGAGGACTTAGGCGGCAACACAATAAAGGTCAAGTTCTTCAACAAAGAACAATCCCTCCACTCCATGTGGGATGGTGCCCTGACATCGAAATCACACGATTGGAGTCATACTGAATGGGCTGATGAACTTGACATCGAGGATGCAGACTCAATATCTTCCATAACATCTGGCACACTCCACGATTGGGCACGCCAGTCACACGCCTATGCCGAGGACATCTACAGAGGCACGCCAACAGACAAGAACCTCTCATTCGAATACGTCCGAACATGGACACCTGTCGTCGAACGCCAGTTCCTCTACGGCGGTCTCCGCTTGGCTCATATCCTGAACGAGATATTCAGCAAATAAAGATATGTAAGAAAACACCAATAGAGTATATGTATATAAAAAAAGTAGGTGTGCTAATCTCGCGATCCGCACACCATATTGTTCACCTATTTTTAATACCCTTAAAACTAATTATTTTATGAAAAACGACCAAACATATATTAACGTCTAATAACGATATAACAATCATATATTGTCATCCTTATTTTGACACTGCAAAGATACACTCTTTTCGCATCAAAAGCAAGTGAATTAGACTTGTATATATATCATTTTTACACAAAGCAACATTTCATTTCTTCACAACATATAGAATATCAAGAATAAAAAATATTTATTTTTTATCTTAAACTTTTGTAACATGTTACATAGGAACAAGAAGAACATCACACATTCCTCGCATCTATTTGTACGATTCTTCGTCTATTCGTTCTCCCTTGCCTAAATCCTGATATGCAGAGTTGAGCAATTCTGTTGTTATTTCGAAGTCTCTGTTTACAGGTCTTCCCTCATCATTGAGGCTATGTGAGAAGAGCCAGTCGTATGTCTGGTTCATATAGAATAATCGTGCAGGACGACCATGGTCAACACCTTTGAGTCGTGTGTATATGAGTCGTGAGTCATCACCTGTTGCTTTGATTGATGCAGCGACCTTGTCTGACTGTGCGATAGGAACAGCACGGTCAGCCGTTCCGTGTACAATCCATAGAGGAACTTTTGAGAGTCCTGCAAGGTTCTTGGTGCTTGCACCACCACATATAGCCATTGCACTTGCAATCTTGTCAGGATAGGCAGCTGCAAAGTCGATTGTGCCGTAACCGCCAAGGCTCATACCGTAAACATATATTCTTGATTCGTCGATAGCATAATGCTCCTTTGCCCATTCCACAATCTTCATCAGTTTCTCTGGATTCCATGCACCTCCCGGGTTCTGTGGTGCCATGATATAACTATCTATGTTAGCCCCCTTAGCAACAGCATGTATAGGTCCATACCTCTTTACTCTGTCAAGGTTTGTACCACAAAGACTTTTACCGTGAAGGAAAATGAGTAATGGGAAATGTGCCCTTGGGTCATGCTCTTCTTCCGGGTCGTAGAACCAAAAGTTATAGCTGCCCTGTACTTCGCCCTTGTGTGCCACAAACTCCTTACCAGCAAAGGACTTGATGCACACCAGAAGCATGATTATTACACTTGTTATTCTTAATTTCATAATAATGCACTTAAAAATACGTGCAAAGGTACACTTTTTCCTATTCTTATCCTATAATACATAGTACTTTTATAAGATGACGTTTAATATTGGAGCTTACCTGAGTCC
>JAGCWG010000077.1 GCA_017961965.1 Bacteroidaceae bacterium
CCAGAACCGTTCAGGTACATGCTGGGCATACTCTTCACTCGGATTCTTCGAGTCTGAGCTCCTCCGTATGGGTAAGGGTGAGTTCGACTTTGCAGAAATGTTCCTTGCACACAAGACATATCAGGATCGTGCCGTAGCAGCAGTACGTATGCACGGTGACGTCAGCTTCAGTAAGGGCGGTAGCTTCTACGATGCCGTTTACTGTATGAAGAACTACGGAATGGTTCCACAGTCAGCTATGCCAGAGCCAGGAACACTCTACGGAGATTCACTTCCTAACTTCACAGAGCTCTTCAATATCGCTGAGGGTTATGTAAATGGTATCGCAAAGAGCGAGACACTCAAGAAGCTTTCTCCAATCTGGAAGAAGAGCCTCGTATCTACTCTCGACAACTACCTCGGAGAGTGTCCAACAGAGTTCACATACAAGGGCAAGAAATACACTCCACAGTCTTACATGGCAAGCACAGGACTTAACATGGACGACTATGTATCACTCACTTCATTCACACACCACCCATTCTACACTAAGTTCATCATCGAGGTGCAGGACAACTGGCGTTGGGGCGAGTCATACAACCTTCCACTCGACGAGTTCATGGAAGTAATGGATTCTGCCGTTAAGAATGGTTACACATTTGCATGGGGTGCAGACGTATCTGAGACAGGCTTCACTCGCAACGGTATTGCAGTATGCCCAGACGTAAAGAAGCAGCAGGACGAACTTGGCTCTGACTTCGCTCACTGGTTCGGTAAGACAAAGTCTGACCAGGCAAACGCTCTCACATCAAAGCCACTCCCTGAGATTACAGTTACTCAGGAGATGCGTCAGGAGGCTTACGACAACTGGGAGACAACTGACGACCACGGCATGATTATCTATGGTATTGCCAAGGATCAGAACGGCAAGGAGTACTTCATGGTCAAGAACTCATGGGGTAAGTCAGGCAAGTACGATGGTATCTGGTACGCTTCTAAGGCTTTCGTTGCCTACAAGACTATGAACATCCTTATCCACAAGGACGCTCTTCCAAAGGCAATCGCAAAGAAACTCGGAATCAAATAAAATATCAAATTCAGAATTCAAAATTCAAGATTCAAAATTATATGGGCTTGCTCATGTTCTGACTGCAAGATGAATGAACCAGCAATTTTGAATTTTGAATTTTGAATTTTTAATTCATTCAGATGTTTCGATTCAAACAATTCACGATACAGGACTCCGTCTGTGCCATGAAGGTTGGCACAGACGGAGTTATTCTTGGTGCATGGGCAGATATAAACTCACCAGTAGCATCACCACGCATCCTCGACATAGGTACGGGTTCAGGACTCATTGCCATCATGCTTGCACAACGCTTTGCTGATGCGCATATTGATGCCATAGACATTGACGAATCTGCCATAATACAAACAAAGGAGAATGTTGCTAACTGTCCGTATGCGGAAAGGATTATAGCATGGAAGACAGACCTTGCAGACATGGAGGAAGAACCACGCTACGACATTATTGTGTCCAATCCTCCATTCTATCAAGAGGACACATCATGTCCTGACGCCAAGCGAGACACAGCACGTCATACATCATCATTGCCTTTTGACCTACTGATGAGTAAGGCGAGTGCAATGCTCGATTCTCATGGCACATTCTGTGTCATCATCCCAACCACAGTCGCAAGTGATATGATAGGCTCATCTGCCCTTCATTCACTTTACTTATCTCATCGCACAGATATACATACCACCATGCGTAAACCTGCAAAACGCACACTCCTTGCCTTCACACACGACAGAACGATCAATACCATCATCGACCACCTCTACCTCCGCGATGCTGATAACAATATCTCTGCAGAGTACAAACTATTAACCGAAGCTTTCTACCTTAACCACTAACCTTCCCCCACTACCCCATGCGCTTGAATAGCTGTTAGTGGGAAAGACAGATTAAGCCCCATATCTTCCGCAATGAAGATATGGGGCTTATTCGACATATTCAAGCCTTATGCCCGATAACGCTTAATCGAGTGAAGTTGCTCCAACACGAGTTCTGGCATCTGCTGAAATAGGGCCATCATTATTGCCACTTACCTCCTCAGAATCTAAGCCGACTTGTGATCCTGCCAAAAGTGATGTTCTGATTCTCATGTTTGCTGTCTTTGCTGCTGGATTTACATATAACTTTTTCATGCTTAAATGTTTTTTGAAGTTTATGGGAAGTAGTTAAAGAAGAATCCACCAGAAGGATTCACGTCCAAGAGATTCTTCTTTAGCTACTGTCCCGGAATAATATAATTTGAAACGATATTTTTACTTAATTCTCTGTCCGTTAATGTTGTACTTGATGCCGTTCTTGATAACAACGACACGTCCATCCTCAACATACTTACCATTAGCAGGCCCTACACTTTCAGTATCGAGAGTTGTGACACCTGTTGTCTCGTCTGTCCAAGTGCCGATAACCAAACGGCGTGAAGCCTCATTGATAGTGCTGGCTGATGTCTCGCGGATGTCGTCAATAGAACTGATGTAGCACTTGAATGCCCCAACGATGATGTAAGACTTACCATCGCCAGAATCGCCTGACTTACGGAATTCCTGCTTGCCGCCTTTGCTGTATAGGAAGAAATTGCCTATAGGAAGCATAAATTCTGAGTATGTTCCGACGAAACCTTCGCAACCTGCCTTTGGAGCTACAGCAGAAGCGCTGTTACCTGTCTTAGTGAATGTCTGCGCGTCATCTGTTGCCTTATATATGTAAGGAACGCCAGCCTTTAGAACATGAGACTCATCCTCTGTATCACCTGCAATAACGAAGCTGAGTGACTGTACCTTGCCACCCTTGACAGTTTTTCCTTCAAGAGTATAAACTGTTGCGCCATCAACCTTTGCATCGTATGGGAGACAGATTGTAGAGAGTTTACCAACTGTTACATTACGAGTGTATGTCTCTGTTGCCCAAGCTGCGGCACCATCATCAGCGGTTGTTACTGGAGCGTCTGCAATCTCTGGTTCCGCCTCTTTCTTAGTTATGCTGATGCCACCAAGTCCTACGTTACCAGATTTCTTCTCTGTATAAACGAATTTTACGAAACGAGAAGTTGACTTGAGAGATACAGATTCCTTCTGTGATCCCTCAATTGTTGTGTAGCTCTTGACGATTGTGTATGCCTTGTTGTCGGCAGACTCAAGTACGTCAAATGTACCACCGCTAAAGCCA
>JAGCWG010000078.1 GCA_017961965.1 Bacteroidaceae bacterium
AAGTTTACACCTTTCTTCAAACTATGGGGAGTTGAGAACCTGCAAGACGAAGACTGGAAAGCACACAAGGTGAATGACCATTGGATTCCTTCGCTTGCTGAAAGAGTGACAGGAAAACTGTTCCGTTTTCCACAAGGTGGCAGTTCAAAGGACCTTGACAAGGAACTTATTCGTGCCATGATAAAGAAAGGAATGGAACGTAATCCCAACAACAAGAAGTTTCTCCAATATGCGGAGAAACTTACAAAGATTGAAAACTGGAGACCAAAAAGTGTGTAGGAATTATCCACATATATTATACACGAGACAGCAGTCTTTCTATATGCGACTTGATAAGTGTATATAGCTCTGCCGACTTGAATTGCGTATTCCTACGTATCATCTGGTTTGTAGGACATTGTGAGTGCTGATAGCATGCCAATTCGTTGTCGAGTTGTTGCTGATGACCGCCTGAGAGATACTTTATCTCCTTCTCACGTTCACGTCGAAGGATTGTACATACTGGTTCAATGGCAGAACCGACTACATTGTCCATGAGATGATGTCCCTGAATAAACAAATACGTATTGTCAGGACGTAATCCGAGTTGCTCAAGTTCCTCCTTTAGTGGCTTGAGTTTGCCACGTGCCTCAGGATAACGCTTCTGCATCCATGCCATCTTACGATTGACGGTATGGCGCAACTTCTCCAAGGCGTCCGAAGGATTATGGATATTGAGATGCTCAACAGCTATGAAGTTGTTGAGCGTATTAAGTGGGAACTCGCTGAAACGCAACTCACGATACAGCCATATAGCCCACACGAACAAGTCATAAACAATCTCCGAATATAGTCGTAGATAAGCCTCAAAGTCGAACACCTCACGATCGTTGAGAGTTGCCATGACACACACATTATGCAAACTTGGCGCATAACACTGTAGGTTCTCGATGGAATAGGCATAAGTATGCACCACGTATGGATTCTGCAACATCAGACGTGAATTATTCGTAGCACCCTGCATGAGATAATCCACATCAGCATCAACACAAGCAATCATGCAAGCACCAAGATTCTCGCCAAGGCGGTTCATCATGGCTGTCTTCTTGCCACGCGAAAGGTCTATGCGTGAAGGAAGCATCACCTCAAAGCAGCGTTCCTCATTCTCAAAGTCGGACAGCACACTCCGCCAGAAGAAGATATCGTCATAGCTCTCCACATAGGCAATAATCTTCTTCCGTCTCTTCTTCTGAAGCACATTGGCTGCCTCAAAGTAACGTGATGTGAGATTAGAAGTTAGTGATTTCATTCACTTCGGTTACATTACCCATCCAGCCATCCATGATAAGTGCAGGAGAATGAGTGGACAGAATTATCTGTGCATTAGGATTAAGTTCTCTGATAAGCCCGATGAGTTTCTGTTGCCAGTCAATGTGGAGCGAAATCTCTGGTTCGTCCATAATGAGGGCATAATGCTCGTTATTCTCCACAAGGACTGTAAGGAGAATGACAAGCAACTGCTTCTCACCAGAAGACAACTGATAAGGGGTAAGCACATCACCGTTCTGCGTGAACTGTATCTCATTGCTGCGGCGGTCGATGAGCTTATGCGTATCTGAATAGAGTTCGTCCATCATATCCTGGAAACGCTTCTTGGGAGCAGACGTGCGTGAAGCCTCAAGCGCATCCTCCGGCGTACCACTCGTCAGCAGTTCAATAATGCGGTTACCCATATTCACTTGATAGTCAAGATAACGCTTCTGTAAGCGATAGATCTGCCAGTCAAGCTCCGTCTTCACCCTTGAGTCGGCAAGTTTCTCCAACAAGTCGCTATGGATAAGAGGACGGTCGAAGCTACGAATGACATCGAACTTGATGGCATCAGCCTCCTCTGGGAAGAGCTTAATCTTGACAAGGCCACTCATATCATCCACACGCAACTCGCCCTGTTCCAGCATTGACAGGAACTTAACCGAGTGGTTGATGATAGTGCTCTTTCCCACTCCGTTGATGCCACTGAGGATATTTACATCTGGGCGTAGCGTCCACGAAATGTGTCTGCCACCCTTCCACAGTGCCTTAATCTCAATACTCTGAATGTAATCTGCAGTCTTTCCCATACATGTTTTTATGGTTTTACGGTTTGGGGGCTATTCGCTTTTAGATATGACATTGTTAAGTAACAAACCGTACAACCTCATAACCATAAGACAGAACAACCGTTATTTTGTCCACAAATATACAAATAGATTTTAACACACGGTTCATTAAGCGTTCTTTTTTACATAGCAGCAACCGCTTTGTGCGAAAAAAGCCTTGGATTCCGTCAAGAATCCAAGGCTGTAACCATAGTATATTATGTATTGTCTTTCCTTTTTTGTTTATCTCAAACGAAGTGTTGTTGACAAACCATCAACAGAAACTCTCTGTCCCTCCTTTGCTCCACGGAAGAAGGCCTCTGAACGTGGATAGTAGTTACGAGAGTAATTTGAAATCCTTGTACGTGCCTTATTCACGCATCCTGGATCCATACGCATCGCCTGCTGAGCCTTATCAGTTGCTGCACAACAATAGATTCCAAGATTCCAGTATAGCTGATCCTTTGTGACGCCCTTACCACCTGAACGAGGAGCCGTACGATATATTATATCTGCAAGCAACAAGTATGGGTCACCATAATTCTTGTTCTGAGCGATTGCCTTGTTAGCATATTCACGAGCATCTGCAATACGTCCCTTAGAATAGCATACCGTTGCAGCCTGATAGAGATACTTTGCTTTCTGCGCGTTATCGGAACAAGCATCTACACACTGCTGCATCAATTCCTTTGCCGTGAAGAAGTCCATATCCTTCATATTCTTGACAGCCTGCGAGAAGAAAATCTTATCCTGTGAGTAGTTTCCTCCACCGCCGCCTCCGGCAGGTCGTGCCGCGGCAAGATAGTCGGACGCTTTATCGTAAACATCAATTTCTGTCTGACCGATACTCTCAAGTGTCTTGAGCACCCAAGCAAGATAACCAGGATTATTCTTCTCCTCTTCAATCTTAGTCATGAAGAACTGGTTAAGGAACTCTGGGCTTGCAGCCTCTGGGTTCATCTGGAAGTAGTAGTCGGCATACCACTGTGGGTAAGTATATTCATCCACGATACTCTTCTGGATTGAAAGTTCCTTCTGATAACGGATACTATCCTCAGCAGTAAGTTCCTGGTCTGAAGGTACGTACTGCTTTGCAGAATCAAGGAAGAAATCGCAAAGGTCCTTTGCAAGCACGTAGTCATTTACGAAATCTGTAGCGTAAGTTGAATCTGCCTTGTTAGCCTTATAGCGATAGTAATAAGTCTTCACGAAGTATGCAAGCGTATAACCACGAGTTGAACGACCGAGGTCGCCGATGGCTGTCTTATACATCTGATAGAGTTCCTCCATCTCCTTTGTCCAAGGAATATCGTAGTTGGCTGTGTGGTCATTGTCCTGATAAGCAGCCCAAGCAAGCTGAACGACGGAGTCTGGATTATACTGAAGGAAGTTCTGTGCTTTCTCACAAATGATGTCACCACGTGTGGTGATGAATCGGGAACTATTTCCCTCTTCGTCGTAAAGTGAGTTGATGGCATCCAAGTTATCAATACGCTTGTTGTATGTATCCATCAACTGCTTGAAGTAGAAATTTCGAACTTTTGGAGTCTTACCCTCGACTGCGAGTGTGTGCCACATCCATAGACCATGCTTGTAAAGTGTGGCATTGACGTAAGGAGCTCTCTTGAATACATACAACCAAGGTTCATAAGCATAAAGGAATGCTGAGTCAGCAGCCATTTCCTCGTTTACGCCCTTAGCGTAGTAGCTCTCGAATGTTTCGTAAGCACGACGAATAAGAATACTATCAAGACCATGACCGATTCGCTGCTCCATTGTCGTTCCCTTGAGTTCAGGGACTTCGACTTCAGTCAGCTCCTTTTCGACATACTCAGGAACAGCCGTCAAAGCCTTCATTTTAGGTTGCTTAATTTTCTTAGCCTTTGGCTGCTTCTGCTTCTTCTGAGCTACCTCCTGCTGTGCAGGTTGTTCCTCAGTTGCGTCAACATTTTCGGCCACAGTATCTTGTTCGGTTGCATCCGCATCAGCGGTAACATCCTGCTCTGCCATTTCTGTATCATCAGAAACAGCATCCTGCTGAGTAACCGTAGTGTCAGAAACAAGCTCCTGTTGTGCAGTAGCAGTACTGTCAGAAACAGTCTCCTTTTCTATATCTTGTGCATGAATTCCAATAGAAAAAAGTAGCAATAAAAAAAATACCGATATCTTACTCATCATGTACATATGTTATGTGTGTAAATTATTACAATTCTCTTCTATATTCCCTAAGGCATGTCCCCATAAAAAAACGCCACCTGCCATTAGTGGTAGCAAAATTACTCAAATCAAATGAATTGGCAAAGGTTTTTAGTGTATTTTGACAATAAAGCGACAAACATTTTTTGTTTGTCGCCTTTATGTTCTATTTTTGAGCACATAACGTGTCAATTAAATTACCATAACATCGAAAAACTAAAGAGCCAAAAAGTATGCCCCCCCTATTGGTTTAAGAGCCTAAAGAGTTCAAGGAATTTAGTAGGAATAGAAGTTCAAAAGACAATGAACACTAAGGTTCATTAACGAATACAAACAAGGAATCTAAAGATTCATGCAATCAACAGAAAAGATATTGCTAATCATTCATTCCTCATCCCTATTTTCTGATTCCTAATTCTTAGTACTCCTCCTCGTCCCAAAGGAAGTCTTCCTTTGAAGGATAATCTGGCCAGATCTCCTCAATAGATTCATAAACATCACCTTCGTCCTCAATCTCCTCAAGGTTCTCAATAACCTCCAATGGAGCACCAGAACGAGTGGCATAATCAATAAGTTCTTCTTTTGTTGCTGGCCAAGGTGCGTCTTCCAACTTTGACGCCAATTCCAAAGTCCAATACATAGTTATAAGATTTGATAAGTTATTTTATGTTTTACGGTCGGCAAAAATACTATTTGTTTGTGAAAATGCCAAATATATAACGAATTATTTTTTCCTCTCCCATATAATTTCCTCATGTCCAGCCTCTACGTTCATCTTTCTTGCCAAGACAAAAAAATAATCTGAGAGGCGATTAACATATGCTATAACCTGTAAATCGACATCAGCTCCAGTCTCTGCCAAAGCTATAATACAACGTTCTGCCCTTCGACAAACGGTACGACAAACATGACTCACCCCAGCACCACGACAACCTCCAGGATGCAGGAACAACTTAATTGGCGGTAACGACGCGTTAATAACATCAATCTCTTGTTCTACAAACGTTATCATCTCATCTGTCACCACACTCGTTGCACGTAACTCTGTCTGTGAAGTATCCGTAGCGAGATACGAACCCACAACAAACAGATTACGCTGGATTGAAGTCAGGAAACTGACATCACGTTCATTCGTACAATACGTAATAAGCAACCCAATATAAGAGTTGAGTTCATCCACAGTACCATATGATTCCAAACGTTCACAACACTTTGACACTCGGACGCCACCTATAAGGCTCGTCTGACCTTTGTCACCTGTCTTTGTATAGATTTTCATAGGTTATTAGGTATTATTGTCCTTATGCTCTACAATACAGCAAGCAACAAGAACTTGGTTTAGTATTTAGTTTTTATTAGATTATAATGTTTTCTATCACATCTTACAAGACTATTTCAGCTACAGTAAATAATTCTGTTTAATTCTCTTCTTATCGAACAACACAAGACCACGGTTTCCCATGTCAAAGGTAACTCTTGCACGATTGTCACCAAGAATCTTTTTCCACAAAGAATAGTTCTTTCCTGACAGATTTTCAATGACAAGAACTTTGCCATCATCAACGGAAGATGCCAACTGTTCATATATTCCATCAGCATCGTTCTCTGCGTATATGAGATTGTCACCAAAATGTAGTTTTAATCTGTACATCTGTCTGTCTTTGTTTCTTGTCAACGATTGTTCATCGTAAGCATAATATGCCATTTTCTCGAACAGCACATCTTTCACCAGTTCATAATCATGCGGAGAATGTACTCCAAAGCCATGACGATGCCAGGCACGTGGTACAAATGTCAGCAATCTCTGAATATTTCGTAATAAATGCATTTTCGTCTATATAAATACTTTGTCATCGTTTTCGGGGACGAAGATAAGAAAATAAATCGGAACAAAAGAGGATGACACCCAAAAGATGTCATCCTCCATATCTGTATGTATAAAAAAGTGCTTTTTAGAATGTGTAAGTAACACCTATATTACCTGTCATGATAACACGGTTCTTGTGTGCAAACTCATCGCTACTGAACTTAAAGTCATCTCCGAAGATGTAGAACATTGGAGATGCAAATGCACCCCACTTATCAAAGAGTTTAACCGTAAGATTAAGACCGATATGAGCACCAAAACCAAACTTAGTGAACTTAGATGTTGCACTTCTGTCAATTGTAGGATACATCACAAAGTTGAGCAATTCACTTGGAAGAGAAGGAAGATTCTGTGACTGATAGCTCAAACCATATACATATGGTTCCAAAAGACCGTAGTACATATGCTGCTCACCAATAAGGAACGCCATAGAAGGACCGATAACGAGGTCAAGGTTTGTCTTTCTGTTTGGCTTATATCCACTATAGAGATTTAGGAGATTAAGCGTATAAGAAAGAGATGGCATTGCAATGAAGTAATCACGTGTCCACTGTTCGTACGATTCCTGACGATACATATTCAAGTTGCTATACTTGACACCTGTTGGCGTGAGAACCATATTCTCATCAAACAAAGGATCGCTTATAACACGGCTTGAGAGGTTCCATATATTTGAAAGCTCAATAGAATTCTGAGTTATTGAAGCCATCTCAACAGAGAAGCGCAAACCATGGTACTTATTGAAACGATAACCTGCAAAAGCAAGTCCGTTAAAGTTATACATATTACCACGCCATTCATAGTCACCTCTTGTGTATTCAAAGTTCAAACCACCACCGAGACCGACATACAATTTTTTATCGTACTCAAACTGATAATCATAATACTCACGATTCTTAGCACCACGCATATTCATCGTGAAACCAAGCTGAAGGCTCACATCCTGATCTTTTTGCATTTCAATGTTTGAGTCAAGCTTCTTATACATATAGTATGTCCAACGTGGCTCAACAAAAAGAAGAAGGTCTTGAGAAAGCTTTGTCCAAATATGGAATCCTGCAGTATAGTGAGTAGCACTCAAAGATGACTTGTGAATATCAATGTTTGTGTCAAACTTATAGCGTTTAATACCAGTTGCATTGATATCGTCTGTAGCCGTCTGAGTTATAGAATTATCATCGCAATAGAACTTTGTTATTGTACCTGCACCAGCACCGAACATAACAGTAGCACCAAAAGGAGAATCCCAATTATAATCCTTGGTGAAACCACCCAAGTTAGTCATAATCTCGAATGTAAATCCTTGGTAAATGGTATGGTTGTCTCTTACGTATGGACTTTCCCAAGAATAACCACCATAAAATGACTCATGATTAAGAGTGAACACATGACGCTGACTTGTAGTCTGCTTTGTGAAGAAAGAACCACGAAGACCAAAACGTGAAGAAATCCACTTACCGAAACTGAAAGACTGAGTATGTCCTACTGAACGAAGGAACTTGACATCACTATTGTTGAATGTACCAATAGCACCTGCGCCCAAATCAACAAACCAAGGTGTACGTTGACGCATATGTTTCAACTCCTCAAACTTGATAGAGTCTTCATGAGTAAACTCTGCAAATGTCTTCTTGAGGTGGAACATTGCAAGCTCGTTTGGAGTCAAGTTGTTGTTGAGGAAGTAAACGAAACTAAAGTTCAATCCATAGAACAAGTCATAGTTTCTCCAATATCCTGTACCAGAAAGGTCCATGTTCTTATCACCAACGCCAACGTACGGTTCAAGAGTCATGTAACCCTGTGGTCCAGCAAAGAACTTGAACTGAAGACCAAGATGACCCTCAAAGGTAGAACTTTCTGTTGCCTGCAAACCTGCAGCATACTTATTATAGTGATAGCCAACACCAACTATAGAAGACAAGTCAAATGTTCTTGTTGGCTTATATCCATATACATAATTTGAGAAACTGAACAAATAATCCAAACGACCGCCCAAACGTGAATAGAGTTCGTTAGAGTTATTGAAGTAGCCAACACCTCCATCAAAAGAGAGACGGAGAGAGTTGTAACCATTAAGCAACTTACCAATACCGACATGAGCACCAGTAAGAAGGTTCATGCTGTAATCATCTGATGCTGGCGGAATCTGCGATGCTCCCACACCAAGTTGGAGATACCAAAGTTTCTTAAAGTTCACTCCAACAGTATCACCATAGTCACGAACACGCTTTTCAAGAATATAGTTGCTCGCATTAAACTCACTTGTGGCAAGATTCTTTCCCTTCCTTACCTTATCCTTTTCAAGGAAGTAGAGACTATCATACTGGTCATAGACGACATCACTGTCGGCTGCGACCGAATACACATCAAGAACCTCCTTGTAATCTCTGCTTATTGAGTTACTTTTTCCTGGAGTGACGGCAAAGGCAGTCGTAATATCCAACGATATTGCAACTAAACTTGCCATTACTATTTTAAAACCTAACTTCATTACCGCAATAATATGATTATTTCGAGACAATTCTTATATTATTCTGTCTTATTATCTTCGTTTGTTGCACTCTGTTCCGCAGTAGAAGTAACAGCCTCGTCCTCGGCAGGAGCAGATGTACCTTCCTCTGCCTTCTTCTTTTCCTCTGCTGCCTTAGCTGCCTTCTTGGCATCTCTTACAGCTAAGAGGTAACGGAACTTATCTCTATATTTCTGAGCATCCCTAGGAACGTATGGGAAATTCTTGAAAATCTGGGTTTCAATATTTCCTTCAAACGCAAAGAAACG
>JAGCWG010000079.1 GCA_017961965.1 Bacteroidaceae bacterium
TCCGTCTTGCCCAAGCGTTCACTCACTCGTCTTACCAACGTGTCACGTACGGAATCGCCCAGCAATAGGCTACCCGTCAGCACGGCAGTCATAAGGATGACGGCAAAGGCTACCAGACGATAGAAACGTTGGTAGTACCTCCTGCTTTGTGATATGAGTGATGGTTGAGTCATATTCGATTATGATGTTTTACGGTTGGGCGGTTGCCCGTCCATATAGTTTCGAGGTCGTGCAGTTTTGCGGCATTAAGCCCCCTCCCGTTATTCCTCCAGTAACTTTCCGTTTACGAGTTTGTATGTCTTATGAGCGACCTTTGCCATTTCGGCTGAATGGGTTACCATTATGATGGTGGTATGCATCTGGTCATTCACTTGTCGGAAGAGGGATGCTATGGTCTGTGCGTTAGTCGCATCAAGTTGTCCCGTAGGTTCGTCTGCCAACAATATGGATGGCTGGTTGATTAGGGCACGACAGATTGCCACACGTGTCTGTTCGCCACCCGACAACTGGGTTACGGGACTGTCCTTCAAGGATAGGATACCCATGAAGTCCAACAAGTCCAAGGCTCGCTTCTGTTCCTCTGCCGTAGAGGATGATTTGACGGCAAGTGTTGGTAACAAGATATTCTGAAGAACGGAAAACTGAGGCAACAGGCGATGGTCTTGATACACGAAGCCTATCTCCTTGTTACGGAGGTGGCAAACCTTTGATGCAAGGTTCTTGTCGCCATTTACCTTCACCTCCTCGCCCTTTATCAGGTAACGTCCCTCGTCGGCAGGCAACAAAGTGCCAAGTACAGAAAGGAGTGTTGTCTTTCCTGCACCCGACTCACCTGTTATGGCTATGAATTCGCCTTCTTCCACACATAGGGACAGCCCATCAAGTACCGTCTGCGCACGATGACCGTCGGTAAATCGTTTCGTGATATTTTCGAGTTCTATCATATCTTGTATATTCTTCTTTTTAATCGTCACTTAACCAAAACATAATAATGTTCCTCTACTTGTCAAGATATAGAAGCGGTCACAAATAATGGCAGGTGAGGCTATGATTGGTTCGCCAGCCTCATAATGCCATAATTCCGTTCCATCCTCGCTATCAAGAATGGAGACATATCCATCCTTGGTGCAGACAAGCACCTTGTCCTGTGCCACAAGTGGAGAACATTCGCCCGTAGTTCCTCGCAACATCTTCTTCCAGCGTACCTTACCCGAAGCACGTTCGATACAACTAATATATCGGTCGCCAGAAAGGATATACACGTCTGTACGAGTGAGCGTTGGCATGGACACCACGCCTCCATCCACGCCCTCGTTATTGGTTGATGTGGCAAGCAACTTGCGATGCTTCGTAATCTTACCCTTGTCAAGGGTCATTTCATACACGTTACCATTGTAGTCGCATGCACATGCCACTCCATCAAGGATGGCAGGAGAAGCAGGCACGTAGGTGTCAAGTTCGAGTGAGTCGGTTAATTGTCCTGTAGAGACATCAACCACACGTACCCAAGAGTCGCAACCGCCGAACATCATGTAATGTTTCCATACGGCTGCCGTTCCATTTATATAGTAACCAGTTGCAAACTGGCTCATCTTCTTTCCTGTCTTTGAGTTGAAGGCGTACATGCTACCATCGTAGCTACCTACAAGCAACTTGTCGTCAAGGAGATTAGGTGAGCCTGATATCTGTCCTAACGTCTCATAGTCCCACACGACTCGTCTTTTCTCTATTGAAAAAGCATTTACATGACCGTCTATCCTACCCACAAACAACATAGAGTCGTTTGCAACAAACGAAGCCTCAATGGGAGTACCGAAATCGTAAACCAGCAAGGAATCACCCTCGGAAGAGAAACGACGCAAGCGTCCTTTTCTGTCAAGAGTATAGACCCATCCGTCATAGACAATAGGTGCAGATACCGTTCGTGTCTTCGTCGTCGTGCTCCATAATAATTGAGGCGCATCAGGCAAGGCGCAATCAGTAGAGCCACACAACGATGGCGAGCCACGGAATATTACCCAGTCCTTTGTATGTTCGTCCGTGGCATATTCATTTACCACGGCACAACTAACGCACAAAAAGAGCACCAGTTGGACACAAATCAGCCACGTTTTCATCTATATCTTTCTTATTTTCCTCAATAACCACAACCTGCATGTCAAATCCACGATGCATGAAAGTGAAGCTGTCCTTGGTATTGTAAACACACAATCCGCAACGAATACATTTTGCAGGCTCGAAATACAAGCGTCCATTGGCATGAACCTGTTGCTTGACAGGCAAGTGGGAAGACACACCATAGCGAGGCGACTTAATCTGAGCGGAAGAGGCACATTCACGCAACTTACACTTAGCCTTTCCCTCACATGCACAATGGAGGCAACGTGAAGGCTGGGAATATTCCTCACGTAGCCACTCCTTTTCCTTATCATTATAGCGACCAAGCTTTGAGGAGAATGAGGACTTATCAAGGACTGCTTTAGATGTGACATCAACCTTTTTAAGCCCCTTTTGTTCGCTCATGTCAATAAGCAACTGGCGAATGTCCACACACTTGTCAACCGTGCCGCGCCTACATGCCTTCTCGCACATGGCCTTACAATCCGTACAAGGCAGATGCTCCACGTCCACAGCAGACGAAAGAAGAGAGAAAGCCTCATCCATCTGTTTCCTGTCAATATAGAGTAACACCTGAGCCACGTCTATGCCCGAAGGACATACGACGGTACAAGGAGCCTCACAATCGGCACGATGGTCGCTAAGGAGAAGTTCAAGTCCCATACGACGCAAAGCCTTCACATCATCCGACTCCACGTCTATGCGCATTCCCTCCGTAGGATAAGTGGAACAGCTCGGTATCATCTGGTTGTTTGCCTCATTACGTACCATGCACACCATGCACGAAGGCTCATGCTTGGCATCATGAGCATAGCAAAGCGACGGTATGACATAACCAGCATCCCGTAGTTCCTCTATGAGAACACGTTCTCCGCTTACCTCCAGTTCTTTATCGTTTACTATAATCTTCATCACTTCTTCACTTTCTTTATTGCGTTATAATCGCATTCACCGATACAAAGTCCGCATTGGGTACATTTATCCGTATCGATGACATGCTTCTCGTATGGAGTATAGGCTATTGCCTCACTCGGACATGAGCGTGAACATTTTGTACAGCCAACACAGTCGTCGGTAATCTCAAGCTTGACCATCTGCTTGCATGAACCTGTACGACAGAAACCACGCATATGTTCCTCA
>JAGCWG010000080.1 GCA_017961965.1 Bacteroidaceae bacterium
AGCGCAGTGTACTGGAGTACATTGAGGACATACACAAGTACACATTGAGGACATACACAAATACGTCGAAGACAAACACAAGTACATTGCTGGAGAAAGTGTAGTCCTGTGTGAGAGAAACATTTATTATTTGGTTTTACATGGGCATATGATGAAGAAGAATGGGATAAGTCAGGCGAACATTTTGTGGAGGAATTAATGATAGATGGTTCAAACTATAGATATGTTGCTAATGTCATAAGACCAGTATGTAAATAATTGGTATGTATTTTAATGCATGTAAACTGCCACTTTACGTATCGTAACTATTATGTTTACGATGTGTAAAGTGGCAGTTTATTTGTTTTTAATTCGTAATCTGTTAAAGAAAGCAGGGTGTCAGTAGTTTTTACAGTATGACATACGGCTTCTCTGTATGATATGTATCATGTTTAACCACGGAACTGTGTTATCTTATTTCTTCTTGTAGATGGAAGTCTGAGGATTGCGAAGGTTCTCGCTCTTTGTGAGGAAAGCCTTGGCAGAGCCGAACTTGAGGAAGAAGTCGATGCGGATAGGAAGATGATTGGCATCATCTGTGATATAGAAGGAGAGGAGTTTACGTTCCTTCTTCTCGTCTTCATCATCGATGAGAGTGAAGAGGAGACAGTTGTAAGTCACACCATCATTAGCCTTCCAACGTTTACGACCATTGTACTCAAGTATCTCTTCCTTGACCTCATCACCAGTGGCAAGTGGGAATGTGAAACGCTGACCTGCTTTCTTACAATAGACTTTCTCGTCGAATGAACGTGCAAGGGAGAGCATACTTGCCATATCATACACACATTCTTTCTTCTCACAGGAATAGTCGGACACCTTACCTTTCTTATTGCGGTAACGCTGACGTAGCTTCACCTTATTGTTTGGGTAGGAGTACCACACTTCATCCACCGTGTAGTTACCACCCTCGTTTGCACCCTTACGGAAATAGAGAGGCACAAGGTCGGGTGTGAGATAAGCCATGATGGTGTCCTTCATTGGGAAGATGGCACTACAACGCTTATTGCTCAGAGATATCAAGTCAGTACGCAGACATTCCTGCCCGTTGTACTTGGCATTACGAGTTGTGTAATATGCTGTACCAGCCTTTACCCAGATGAAACTCCAGTTGAAGTAAAGGTCATACGTCAGTTTCTCTCCAGCCTTGAATGCTTTGTTTTCTGTCGGACACTGTGCATGGAGCATTGTGGCACAGAAGAATATGAGGATTGAAATGATTGTTCTCATAGGCTTGTCTTATTTTAAAACAAAAAATATTAAAAACTAAAACACAGAGGGCACAGAGGAAAACAGAGTTTTTTCTCTGAGAGGCTCTTTGAGTCCTCAGTGTCCTCTGTGTTGAAAAACTTTATGTTTTCTTTTGCTTTTTAACTGGCAGAACCACGGCAAACAACATCTATTTTCGTTTCTTGCGTCGTTCCATCTCCGCAAGTTTCTCGGCATTGCGTCCTTTCTTTACCTTTTCCTTGTCAGGCTTCTGCTTGGTAATCCTTGCTGGTTTCTGCTCAAAGACAGGAAGTGATGTAGGCGCCCAGTTCTCGTCATAGTCCCAGTTTGCCTTTGCGGATATTGCCTTGTTAAGATAATAGACCTCCTCTGGCTGAGTACCTGTAGAGTAATCACCTGTGTCCCACTTACCATTACCGTTGTGGTCGTAGAACAAACGGAGATAATAAGTAGATGGTTGCAGGTAAGTAAACTTAACCTTACCATTCACTACCTTCTGTGTCCTTACAGCCTTGTCCTGTGCGGAGAGCAATTCTACGACTGCACTTGTGTCAGCATTGTTCACGTTTATGTTGAGCAAAGCATACGCTTCGGCAGACTTAATCTTGATGTTTCGTTTTGAACCCTCGATACGTTTACCGTAGATACTTACGAAAGCACCCGTATCAACCTGAAGGACGTAAGCAGAATCACATTTCCAGTCAGCCTTGAAGTGGTAGGTGAGTATGTCCGTCTCGTCAGGAACGAGTGTGAACGGCACAGGATGGGTCAATGAATCGACCCTCACTCCCAGATGGAACTTGGATATATCTACCGTGTCCAATGGCTCTGGTGATGTGAAATGAATTACCATATTGTTCTCTGGGTCGAGATTGTTTGTGGAGTTAGTGTTAACCTCCATGAACTCCTCTGGCATAGGAGGTATGTCGAGTGACTCACCTTCTTTCTTCTTTGCCTTAGCCTCTGCCTTGTGGTCCTTGAGATAATCCTTCTCCCAATTAGCCTGCTTATCAGCTTTCAGCTTTTGCGTTCTTGCGTACGACACCTTGGATGTGAGACGGAGTGTGTCGTTGTAGAGAACGAGAGCACCGAGAGTATCTGTGTCGTGATACTGTAGAGCCATCTCAAGAGTATCGAGATTGTATATCAGCGAATCCTTAATCCAGTATGTTATTGTATCTTTACGCTCGTTGGCAGCAACGACAAAGGCATCCTTCTCGTCAAAGTTGAGTCCCTTGATGAGAGGAAGTGTATCGTCTGGTGCCGTGAAGTAGAGAGAAAAGTAATAGAGCTCTGGACGTTCCTCCTTCAATTTATGACGTACAGGACGGTCCTCGTTGAAGGCAAGGAGAGTGATATCGTCTGGGTAGAAGTGAGTGTATGGGATATACTTGATATCCTCATAGTGTATGGAGTCATGCCATATCGTATCAGGTCGTAAGTCAGGCTTGCATGTTGACCTGATGATACGATCTGTGAAAGCAAGCATCTCACTCGCCTGAGAGTAACGATAGTCCTGGTCTTGGTCTTTGAGAGCAAACACCTTGTAAGAAGCATCTGGGTCAAGTCCCTTGATTACGAAATGACCTCGGCTATCAGTATGGGAGATTCGCTCAAAAGGTTTCTTATAGAAGACAGAGTCAGGACAACCCTTTGTGTCCGATACTTGCGTTTCGGAATCAGCGTTGTCCATCTTGTATAGTCCTACGAGAATATCCTTTATTGGTTCAAGGTTGGAAGCATCGAGAACATATCCAGACACCTGAAACGTATCAATCTTTTCGCCCGTTGAGAATGTGAAGGCAAAATC
>JAGCWG010000081.1 GCA_017961965.1 Bacteroidaceae bacterium
GGTTCATTATTGCGAACTTAGGGCGGCTTATGTTGTTGCTATATCCTTTCTTTATGTCGACATCCTCATTGGTGATGACGCTTGACTCGCTCATTTCGCTTCCTGCAGCAGGAATGGTCAGGACAGTGCCGAGAGGTACGAAAGATGTAGCCTTTGCCTTGCCTGAATAGAAATCCCACACTTCACCGTCATATCCCACTCCATAAGCTATTGCCTTGGCAGAGTCGATAACGCTACCGCCACCTACGGCAAGGATGAAGTTGACGCCTTCCTTGCGACAAAGGTCTATACCCTCATGCACCTTGCTAAGGCGAGGGTTTGGCACAACGCCTCCGAGAGTGATGAAGTCGATGCCTTCTGCCTTGAGGAGGTCGCAAACCTTGTCAAGAAGTCCTGAACGCTTGGCACTCTGACCTCCGAAATGTACCAATACCTTTGTGCCGCCATAGCGTTTTACTAATCGCGCAACCTTTGCTTCTGAGTCCTTACCGAACACTACCTCGGTAGGAGTGTAATAGTTGAAATCTATCATAGTTGTTGTGTTTGTTTGTGATGAGTTAGGCGGGATTGATAGGATTCAGCTAAAGACGGCTGAATGGCTATTGCCTAACTCGTGGTTATAGTTGTTTTATCTCTCTTTTGTATTTGGTTATTGTGTTTGCTCTTAATAGAGGGTGAGATATTCGTATGTATTTCCTACGGTGGCAAGGTATCGCTCGAAGTCTGGGCGAGTGATGACTACCGTTCCCCTGCAATCGTTGGGGTGGAAACTGAGTGTCTCTGCCTCTTGTAGGTTGGCATCGAGAAAGAGGTGGACGTGGTGCTCCTCGTCGTTGATAAGTCCGAAGGGTGACACGCTACCCGGTTCAAGTCCGAGATACTTCATCATTCGCTCTGGTGAGGCGAAGGAGAGCTTTCCGCATGATGGCAGTCCCTGTGCTACGAGTGTAGCCTTCAAGCGTGCCTCAAGGTCGTGGATGTCGAGGTCGTGGTCACAATGGAAGCATACAAGGTAATGCTTGTTGCCCTTGTGGTTGCGCAGGAAGATGTTCTTGCAATGCACGCTTCCGTCATCCTTCCACCATCGCTTTGCTTCCTCTATCGTCTTGCCCTCTGGATGGTTGTAACAAGTGAATGGTATGTTATGCTCGTTGAGATAGTTCAATACGACTTCTTCTCGTGTCATGAGTCCTATAGTTTATAAGTTTGTGAGTTTTTGAGTTTGTTAGTTATTTCTGTCTGTTTGTTATTGTCGTGTGAACACGACGCTGCAAATATAAATATTTTCGATGATTTATCTCTTCAAAAATATAATTAATTTCATTTAAAAAGATACGCACTACTCTACCGAGCAGTGCGTACGAACTAACATCTAACCTAATACTTAATATTGTGTTTACCTATTGAGAGAAATATAAACTAACTAACCCTTATTAAATCATTAAAAATAACCCGTAATTAAAACCTTATATTATTATACCACCCCAATATTTGTTATTAATTCATTCCCGATACCTTTTCTAATATTCCCAATACATTTCTTTTTTATTAGCTTACCAAAATTTATTCTCCCGAATAACAATTCTCTTGTTCTTAATTGTCCAATCAAAATTAACTGTTCTACTTAAAAGTGAATCAACTAGTGAAATTCCCGTAATATATAATGATTATCACTGTCTGTTTTTAGTAATGTTATACCTGATCTCTCAAGTTACCATTAGTGATTGTCTTAAAACTTAATTGTTTTTTGTAAAACTCTTTTTGTTTTTTGACACTGCAAAGATATATGGATTTTCTTTGTCTTGTTTTCAATTTCGGAGCATTACATTTCATTTCTTTGCGAATTTTAGGCTATTTGTATGTCGTTTTAAAACTTTAACAATATTTGAAATATAATAATTCAAAAAAAATGTCAAAAAAGGGAATGTAAAATCTACACTTTATTCAAAACGTTGATTTATTGTGTATTGAACACACTAATTTTTCTGCACATTTCCGTTTTAGGTGAGCATTGACACTATGATGACGAGTTATCTTATTCGTCTATTCATGTTGATTTTTATTCAAAAAGTATGCTCTACTGTTTAGAACTGTAAGCAATGTTCATGATATTGCAATTAAGTGTAAGTACGCCCATATCATTTGCACTACATTTCCTATTAACTATACATTTTCTCCTAAAATTATTCGCAAAATGAACAAAAATACGTAATTTGCATGTAGCAAATGGACATTTGTTTCAATATTTCAAGACAATAATTCAATGCAATCCCCCCCAAATAAGGTAAAAATGCGCTCAAAGTGCAAAGATCACGCCATCATCTTCATAATTTCGAGTGGTACAAAAAAGGCAACAAAAAATGTAATGGGCCATTTGTACGAGTTGTCAAGTGTCAAAAAAAACTTGGTACGGCTTATACGTAACTATTCACCAATAAATATTTGTTGTGTTGCGCCAATGGCGCAATATTAATAAAAATCATTCATTCTGCAATGTTGATTTTACCTCCAGCAACTTCTTTACTGGTATCATGTACTCACGGAACTCGTCATAACTCATGTCCTTGAGATAGATTGCTCCATAAGTACGTCGAAGCATCAACTTATCAGAACAATAGAAATAGTCCTCGCCTACGATCTTGCATAAGTCTGAATGCTGGTCAACCCATACCTTCTGTGCAAGTTCACTGAATGGACCGTCATACTCGTAGCTTGGGAAATCAGCCGAGCGTTGACTTAGGTAACACGTGTCAAACATATTCTTGAGCACGGCAAAGGAATTTAGCGAAACTGGTATAATGGTGTTCACATCATTTATATTATAGCGTGACCAAACATTACGATAGCCCCAGATGCGCAATGGCACGTCAGGATGCCCTGCATGATACTTGGCAATGGCTTCGCTTAATGCAATGAGTGTCTTGAAGTGAGTATCAGGACCGCTTCCCTCTGGGTCGAGTGCAAGGCTGACGATAGTAGGACGCACCTTTTCCAACAATTCGTACACTGGCTTAACGTCATGCTCGAAGTCCGGATAGTGAGGGAAGATGTCGTCGCTATAGAAAGGAAGGCGAAGATGGTTCACATGGTCAGTACCAATACCGAAGTGTGCCCATACGAGTTCGGCTTCTATCTCACGCAACCATCCCTTTGCAAGGTGGAAGTCCTCTGGTTCACGACGTCCTGCCTCAAGGCTGTGAATTGTCTCCAACTGTCCTGCCACGAATGAAGACAATTCGTAATCACTCTTTAAGTTACGGCAGGCAACCCACTTACGTGCAAGGCGACGCGCAATCGCAAAGTTCTGCTTTGATGTGTCTTGAGTAGCAACGCCCCTAAGGTAGAGGGTAATGTCATCCTCGTAGGAGGTGGTGAAGAGCGACTCTATGTTGTGTTCCTTAAGATACGCCAACTGTGGATTGATGTGCTCAAGGATGTGCTCATACACACTCTGCAGATAGTCAGTAGTTACAGAAGTGTAACCACTTGTACAGTAGGCAAAGTAGTTCTTGATGTTCTTTGAGCGAACAAGGTGGTGGATGTATGGGAAATAAGCAAGTTCAATATCATCATGATGAGGGCCAGTGTGAAGGATGGTCTCATTCTCAGGCATCACTAAGCCCTTCTCAATCTTTGCCTTGACATCCTTTGGCTTAGGACGAGGAAGCGCGTTCCTGTTCTCGGAAAGAACAACGGCTGATGCTGCAGTAATGAAGAAACGAGCGTTAGGTAATTTCTGGAGACAAGTAGCTGGATATTCCTGTGTAGGTGCGTTGAGCACAGAACCTGCCACCACCTTAGCCTTCGATTGACCAGCCGCGATAATCACAGCCACACAGTCTGGATTATACGTGATTGTCTCGAGTCCCATTGTGATTACCGCCTTCTTCCTAACAAGGGTAATGCCACCAAGGTCGCCTGCTGCCGCTGCTTGCGTCTCATAATTGACTCCTGTGAGACGTGTATGAGAGAATGGGCTTGAACCTTTGACGTTAAAAGCAATATGTCCGTCAGGACCAATACCACCAAGGAAAAAGCCGATACCGCCAAGCGCACGAATCTTGCTTTCGTACTGTGTGCAGAACTCGTCGAAGAGACGTATTGCACGTTGCTGGTACAATTCTTCCTTATTATTAGCGATACGCATTCGGAGTGACAAATCAACAACACCATCCACGAAAACCTCACTCATGTTCTTTGCTCCACCAAGTAGCTCCTGCTCTTTCTCGTTAAGGAAGAACTTATTGATAAGATGCGTCTTTTCCGGGTCAAATCCAAGCATCTCAATATAGTATTTCTTAACAAAATAGCGAAACGAACGTTCATGTTCAGGATTGATAGGGAAAAACTCATCCAACTGGAAGAAATGCAACGAAGAAAAGTCTGGCTTCTTGAGTCCAAGCTTACTTATGATGCCCTTCGTCGATTCATACTCCCAATTGTCAAGGTAGTATTGCATCCACTTGATAAAGAACTCTGGTGTCTTTCCTGTAGGAAGTGCAACTACTCCACCAGGGTTGTTACCAACCCATTCAATGAATCGAAGAGCTGTAAGCTGTCCTAACACTACATAGTTTTCCACAGTAAGTACTTGTGTCTTACATTGTTTCTTATTCTCCCCGAATGTTGAGTCGAGGGTCTGGAAGAACTCTTCCACTTTACTTTCAGTTGTGTACTTCATGTCAATTAATGTTTATTAGGTTTCAAGTGGCAAATATAAGCAAAAAAAATGTCAAAAGACAATAAAAGATTATTTTTTATCAAGAAGATGACACTTTATGTGATTTTTTGCTTACACTTATTTGTTGCAATAAAGAGAAAACAATACCTTTGCCAAGTCAAACAAATGAATTATGAAACTCACTTGCCCGTTATGACGGGTCGGGCTAGTGTGTTTATCCTTCCAAGTTATTCCAATCAAACAGTCCCATCGTTTGGGTAGCTGTTATACATTATTAATAACTAACAATAACTAAATTCTATGCATTTTAAAAGAAGTGCGCTTATGATGCTCGCATTAGCAGCTGTAAGCCTCGTATCTTGTACACAAGATGAAGAAGTGTTAAATGTTCAGGAGAACGAAGAAGTTACCGAAGATGGCAACTACAAAGTCCTCGAAGAGAATGTTGTAAATGGTAGCGAACTCTTTGCTGGAGCAATGGAAGGCATGGAGCAGTTTGAGGGACTTGAGGCATACAAAGACCTTAAGGAAGCATTTGAAAAAGCTGATCTCAACAACACTGACTCACAGACTCGCAGCCTCGTTCCTGCACTCTACAAAACTGTACGCATTGAGTACACAACGACAGACCAGGACATGAAGCCAGTCAAGGCATCTGCTCTCATCGTGTACCCTATACTCAAGAAGATGAACAAGGTCATGCTCATCAACCACGGAACACAAATAGGCTTCATGATGATTCCAACTAAGTTTACATCCGTCGAGGCTATCATGGCTGCAACCGGTTCACTTTGTATCATGCCTGACTACATAGGTCTCGGTTCTACAACAGACCACGTAGACCTCTACCTCAACCATGACGTTCACGGTCGCACAAGCGTCGATGCATTACTCGCTCTCCTTGATTATGCAAAGGAGAAGAATCTCAAGCTCGACAGCAACTACAAGACAACAATCCTCGGCTACTCACAGGGAGGCTCTGTTTCATTGGCTTCACTCCGCGAAGTTCAGCGTAGAGACAAGGCTACTCAGGCACGCATCAAACTTGATAACGTATTCTGTGGCGATGGCCCTTACGACCTCAGTCGTACATTCCAAACATACATCGAGGATTACAACCAAGGCAAGAAGATGGGTCTCGGCGCTGTGATTCCAATGGTAATCAACAGCATGTTCAACAGCTACCCAACAGAAATGAGTCTCTACAACTACCGCGACTTCTTCACAGATAAGTGTTGGAACACAGGTGTTCCACAGGCAATCCGTGAGAACCGCGAGGGCGTACTCGATGTAGTTGCAAAGCTCAACGGATGGAAGCTCGGCGAAATCCTCAACTTCGACTACTGCAATGCACAGCCAGAAGCACTTGAGACACTTATCCGTATGATGGACCGTCAGAATCTCTGCAAGGGATGGACACCAGAGTACAAGCTCAAGCTTCTCCACTGTAACCCAGACGGCGTAGTTCCATTCAGCAACTACGAAGAGGCGGTCAAGTATCTTAAGAACGACAAGGTGACTACAGAGGAAGTAAACATCAACACTAAGGTCATCAGCGAGCCACTTCTCCAGCATGTTTACGGTATGATCGTAATGCTCAAGGAAGTATTCACAGAC
>JAGCWG010000082.1 GCA_017961965.1 Bacteroidaceae bacterium
AAGGCAATCAACGTAATCAAGGGATTCAACGAGGACACAGAGCAAAAATAATTAAAAATTGAAAATTAAAAATTAAAAATTGAAGATTACTCATATACAAAGCTTCACTTAGAAACTCCAAACTCAGAAACTCAACTTTTAATTTTTAACTTTAATTTTTTAACTCAGGCAAGCTTGTCCCATATCAATAAAAGCATACATAAAGGTTAAATCGCAATAGAAACAAAGTAGTGACTAAGTACTGACGAACATGAGACGAAGTACTGACTAAGTAGTGACTCAGAAAAATATCTCAAAAGGAACAGACAGAAGTCAAGCGAAAAGACCTTACTGGAAAGAAGATGAGTAATATTACAATAGAAGGAGCAAGAGTACATAATCTAAAGAACGTGGATGTTACCATTCCGCGCAACAGTCTTACCGTCTTTACAGGACTGAGCGGAAGCGGTAAGTCCTCTTTGGCATTTGACACAATATTTGCTGAGGGACAGCGACGATACATAGAGACATTCTCTGCCTACGTCCGCAACTTCCTCGGCGGCATGGAACGTCCTGACGTGGACAAGATTACAGGTTTGAGTCCTGTAATCAGCATCGAACAGAAGACAACGAACAAGAACCCACGTTCTACCGTGGGTACTGTAACCGAGATATACGACTTCCTCCGTCTCCTTTATGCCCGTGCAGGCGAGGCATACAGTTATGAGACTGGTGAGAAGATGGTAAAATACACGGAGGAGCAGGTGCTTGACCTTCTCCTCAAGCAGTATGACGGCAAGCGCATATTCATCCTTGCCCCTCTCGTGCAGAGCCGTAAGGGACACTATCGCGAGCTCTTCGAGAGCATACGCAAGAAGGGCTACCTTACCGCACGTGTGGATGGAGCCGTGGTAGATGTTACCGAAGGAATGAAGGTGGACCGCTACAAGAACCACAACATCGAGGTAGTAGTGGATAAGCTTGCCGTGAGCAGCAAGGATGCCGAGCGTCTGAAGGCAAGCCTTGCCACAGCCATGAAGCTGGGCGAAGGACAGATAATGGTACTCGACAAGGATGCCGACAGCCAGGAGGACCACAAGTTCAGGAGTAGCGCCGTCAAGCATTTCTCCAAACGACTCATGTGCCCTACCACAGGTATCTGTTACCATGAGCCTGCGCCTAACAATTTCTCGTTCAACTCACCACAGGGAGCATGTCCATACTGTAAGGGACTCGGCATGGTGAGCCTCATCGACGAGGATAAGATTATACCAGACGCCTCCCTGTCTATCTACGAGGGAGGACTTGCGCCACTTGGCAAGTTCAAGAACACGATGATATTCTGGCAACTGGATGCCGTACTCTCACGCTCTGACGGTTGCAATCTAAAAACAAAGATAAGCGACCTCCCAGAGGACGCAAAGCAGGAGATAATATACGGCTGTCAGGAACGAATCAAGATAAAGGCTGAACTCATAAAGACATCAAGCGACTTCTATACCGAATACGAAGGACTGGCTAAGTACATACACCAGTTAGCCGAGACAGAAACATCTGCTTCG
>JAGCWG010000010.1 GCA_017961965.1 Bacteroidaceae bacterium
GGCTGGCATTGGCGCACCTGTTGGAATAATGGGAATCATTCTTCCTATCTTTACTATCATAGACATGATAGAGACAGCCGAAAATGTATGGAGTGACTCCTGTGTATGTGCCATCGTTAACGGTAAGAAATGAGACAAAGAAGATATAGAAAAGATATATAGTTTTAACGAGAGTGTGACTATTGTGTCATACTCTCGTTTTGTTTATATGAAATATCAAAACATTGAAGTATGGGCAAAACGACATGTCTTGTAACATGGCGCAAAGTTTTTGAGACATAAACAAAAATGCAGGAAGTGGAAAATGTGGATATTTGCCAGCGTTGATCAACAAAACCAAAGTTAAACCATTTTGTTCCTATTGCCACTCCTGCAAAACCTAACCCTATGTGAGCGTTCGTGGGATAAGGATGGGAACATCAAAACAATTATCAACTATTAAAGTCATGAAAAATTTTTGGAAAACAGTTACTCTGCTACTAACCTTGCCTCTTACTGCGTCCGCTCAGTTTGGCGTGGTACAGCCGCTACATGTTAATGGCAACCAGTTTAACGATCCATACGGCAACAAGGTTGTGCTGCATGGTGTGATGGACACTCCTAATCCATACTTCAACAGCTGGAGATGGGGATATTCGGCTAATGACGGAGCCATTAGCGGATGTCTCAATTATTTCGAGAAGATTTTTACCGCAATCACAGACACAAGACAGGGAGCATACTGCAACTTGTTCCGTCTGCATCTTGATCCTTGTTGGACTAATGACCCTAACAAGCAGTCAACGGGTTCGGAGACTGGTGAGGCAAACATCAGCCGTTTCAGCAGTCAACGTCTTGAGAAGTATATGCAGACCGTGTTCTGGCCTATCGCACAGAAGGCACTAAACCACGGTATGTACGTCATCATGCGTCCACCTGGCGTTTGTCCTCAGAACCTTCGTGTGGGTGACGAGTATCAGAACTACCTCAAGACGGTATGGAACATCGTATCACGCAATGCCAACGTAAAGCAACACTCAGGTGTTGTTATGCTTGAACTTGCAAATGAGCCTGTACATATCTACAACCGTTACGGACAGACAAGTGCAACAGCCATGCGCGACTACTTCCAGCCAGTCATCGACGTTATCCGTGCCAATGGATTCAATGGTATAATCCTTGTACCTGGTACCGGATGGCAGTCAAACTACAGGGACTATGCGCAGTATCCTGTAAGAGACAACAACTATGGCTATGCCGTTCACGACTATCCAGGATGGTACAACACAAGTAACACAAGCTATGACCATACACGTGCCATCAACTCATTCCGTGATGCGGTACCTGTTGTGACACAGAAGCCTATTGTCATCACCGAGGTTGACTGGAGTCCTGAGAAACCGGGTCAAGGTCATTATGATGAACACGGCAACTGGGTTGTTTCAAACTATGGTACTTGGGCAACAGCCAACACCACCAAGTGGGGATATGCTTACAAGGCTGTTCTTGACCACTTTGACAATATCTCAATGACTCTCTCTGGTACTGACACATATATCGATGTGAACACTTACCTCAACACTGGAAGAGTGACAGGTGCATTCGGTAACATGTGGGAAGCATGTGGTGCCGCTTGTATGTATTGGTATTCGCTATGGGCACAGAAGGACTATGCTCACGCATCAGGAGGTTCTTCTTCTCAGCCATCTAATCCACAGCCTACACCAAGTACACCAACCGACCTTTCTTCATCACTCATACCTGCATGGACACAGGGTGATTTCCGTCCTGACGGATGGGCTTGCAATGATGCTGGTGAATATCCTGCATCAGGAACTGCCAATCTTGGTCCACGTGTTATGAAGTTTACTGGTGGTGGCGACTTCGAATATGGATTCTATGTACGTCAGTCCGATGCTTCAAAGCCTGGATTTATTGAGTACGGAAGCACTCAAGGTCATCTACTTTCACTCAATGCCTTCGGCAACTACTGTCTCACGTTCAACACCGTGGCTTGGGCTGGTGCACCATACGTCAAGGCTGAGGTGTTCACATCAGCTGGCAACGTGATTGCAAGCACAATAGTTCCATGTTCAAGGAGCGTGAACAAGAGTACTGCTGCCTCAACTGCTGGCTCAGACCTCGGCTATCTCAGTTTCTATGTATTGCAGAAGGGCAACTACTCTCTCCGTTTCACTCCAGTAGCTGATGCCAACGGAAGTGCTGGCGCATGGCTTGAGGCAGTTGTAGGTAATGTGAACCTCCGTTACATGGACAACCCACTTGTCTTTGCAAAGGCTAACTATGTCAACCCAGGATGGAAGATACTTGATGGTGGCAACCTTGTAGAGACAGGTGATGCTGGAAGTGGTCCACGTATCTTCAACTTCCCAGCAGGTGGTCAGTTCAGTTATGGCTTGTATGTTCGTAGTTCTACTCAGTCTCTCGAAGACAACTATGCTGAGTTCGGTTCACGCTGGGGTTATGGTCTCCGCTTCCTCCCTGGCACATACACTCTCACTTATAACTGTGCTGCATGGACAGGCACTCCTTACGTGAAATGTGAGGTTCTCGATGAGAGTGGTAACGTACTCGGCAGAAGTATCACGTACTGTTCACTCAATCTCAACAAGAACACTTCTGTTTCCACAGCCAATGCACCACAGGGAACGGTATCATTCCGTGTGAACACGGTGGGCAACTACCGCTTGCGCTGGACACCAGTAGCAAATGCCAACGGCGATGCAGGCTATTGGGACGAGGTAGTCATAGGTCACATCAAGATTACACAGAACTCAGGCAACCGAATTAGCCCTCGTATCACAGAAGTAGATTCTGAAGCTACAGCCATCACTGATGTGGAGGAAGCACCAAAGAGTGATGTTATCTTCGACCTCTCAGGTCGCAAGGTGACAAACCCATCAAAGGGTATCTACATCAAGAACGGTAAAAAGGTAATAGTTAGATAAAAGGTAGTTAACGAAAGATTATTCTCTTGGGTTAGTGGTCAGAGTTCCCGACTCTGCTACTAACCCTTTTATGTGTTATCCAACACAGAAAACACAGAGACCACAAAACTCACCTTTGCGGTCTCTTTTAGTATACTTATATGTATGTGCTATTTTCTTATTTAATGTTGCATACAAGAACAATTTTGAAATAAGTGGGTGAAAAGTACCTTGAAAAAATGGAATAAGTGGTTATTTTACCCCTTTAAAAAATGGAATAAGTGGTAAAAATGGGGGTGAGAAAAACGGAACAAGTGGTTAATGCTTTGTAGGAAAGGATGAATTTTGCTAACTTTGCGGTCACTTAACGTATAACTAACATCTGATAACAAGAATAACTAACGACATAAAATGAGACGTACTATCTTCTTGGCACTTGCGATGTGCTTGATGACTGTGTTGTCTGTATCGGCTGACAACATACGCGGTTGTGTGGTCGATGCAGAGACAATGGAACCGCTACCCGGTGTGGAGGTCAAACTAAGTGTGAAGTATAATACTGGCTTCTATATGGAGAGTAAAATAAAGACTGACTCCGCTGGTGTCTTCTACTCAAGAATCATATTCGACTGGAAGCGTGCAATGCCTTCCATCGACATAGGTGATGACCCGACATCGGCTACGGTCAAAATGGATTTCAACTACTTCGGCTACTATCCAGCGGTGAAGTCGCAAATGGTTTTCGACGGACGCGATACTGTGAACGTAGGCAATGTGCTACTGAAGCCAAGTGACGTGATTCTTACCAATGTGACGGTCAATGGACGGATGCCTCGATTCACTATGAGTGGCGACACGGTCGTGTTCAACCCTGAAGCCTTCCACCTTGATGAGGGCGCACGACTGCGTGAGATGCTGGAAAAACTACCAGGTGTCAGTATCACAGAGCAGGGACAGATAATGTGGAACGGCAAGCCTATCAAACTGAGGATGAACGGTCATTCCACCTACGGCGATGGTGCCGTCCTTACTGAGCTGCCTATCGAGGCTGTACAGAGCGTCAAGCAGTATGAGAAGTCGAGCGAGCTTGCTGAGCGTACTGGAAAGGATGACGGCGACGGCGAGCAGGTTCTTGACGTCACTATTAAGAAGGGATTCATGGATAGGTTCTACGGCGATGCAGAAGTCAGTAAGACGACCAATGAATTCTTCCTTGGTTCGCTTCGCATGAACAGGCTGAGTGACAATGATCCTCTGCTGTTTGCCATCCGTGCAGGTCGTAACAACATGTGCTATGGTGATACTTACTTCAGTGCGTGGTCAACGCCAGATGTACGCCAGCAGATAGGTATGATTAACTATCAGCATCAGTGGGACAGCCATTACAAGGATGCTAAGCGCCGCAACTCCTACTCACTGCAATCATCTCTCAATCACTATGACGAGATGAAGGATGACTGGTCGATAACACGCACGGCAAACCCTAACGACACACTCTACTCGCAGTACCGTGGTGACGAGTACAACCATCACGTGGGCTTGCCTCTCAAGTTCACTCACTTCCTCAATCTCAGTAACTCGACGACCGTCGAGACTACTGCGCGTGTGCAGTACGGACGTACTCTCAATACGACAAACAAACAGACGAGCCTCTACGATTCCAATCCGAACGAGCTCGACCTCGCACCTGTGAACACGAGCGTACGCAGAAGGTTAACCGACAATAAGACAGTGGAGGCTGATGCCAGCTCAGAACTCAAGCACTACATCAAGGATGGTTCAATCGGTGGTGACATCTGGTTGAACTATAACCGCACAGACAGTTGGCAGGACGATGACAATGCTATTACGTACCGCGATGCAAGCCTTGGCAAGGTACACGACCTCCAGCAGGGCGACAATGTCAAAGATAATATCTCGGCAAAGATTGGTGCAAGCTACAGCCAGTGGCTCGGCAGTAGCTTCATGGTCGAGGGCGACTACCACGCAAGGTACATACGCCGTTACGAGACGACCGACTTCCTACGTGGCGACGGCGCTGTGATGAACTCCGACCTAACCAACAACTTCCGTCACGACCTCCGACAGTTCAGTAACATCCTCGGTCTTCGTCTTACTCAGAACGTTGGCAGCATGGTATTCACTGAGAAGGCAGACATCGACTACAGCCAGCAGTGGTTGGACTACCGTCGTGGCACGGTTCTCAACACTTCGGAAACTCGCTCGTTCGTTGAGCCTAACATCGAGGCACGACTGAAGTGGAAGCTCACGAAGAAGTCCATGCTCATGCTCTCGTCTGCTTGGAACCGCTCCATGCCTGAGTTCCTGAGCACTCTACCTTACTACGACAACACGGACTCGCTCTATGTACGTGAGGGCAATCCTTCCCTGCGTCCAACGAGCAGTCTCCGTGGTGGAATGACATACAGTCTCAACATTCCACGAGGCGAGCAGTCGGTAAGCATCGAGATGAACGCGTCCAAGGACTACGACCCACTGATAACTATGCTTCGCTACGACAGCAGTAGCGGAGCGTACCACTCCAAACTGATAAACGGTCAGCAAGGCTACTCAGCCAATGCCAAGATTCAGTACAACCGCTCACTCGGAGGCTGTTTCTACCTTGAGACCGTGCTATCGGCTGCACACTCAACGAGCTACTCATACGAGGTGATACGTGACGGTATTGACACGCATAACTTCCTACGGAGACGCTACTCACGCTTCCGTATCAAACCGACCCTCTCATTTAATGATACTAAGTGGGACATCAGTTGGAACTCTACCGTTACGCATACTCTCGACCTCTACACCGACAATAGTTGCGTGTCCTCCAGACTATGGGATTATAGCAGCCACTTCAACTGCAAGTACAAAGCTCGTCAGTGGACATTCGCCATCTACCCATATATCGAAGGCGCAAGCGGATATATTAGCAGTGAGATGAACAGTCCACGCTTCCTCCTCAGCGGCTCAGTTAAGTATGCTTTTGCCAAGAACCGCTGTACGCTCAAGCTTTACGCTGATGACATATTCAACAAAGACCAGTGGATTTATTCAAACATCAGTGGCAACGAGTTCACGGAACGAGGTGAGAAGTACATTCATCATTACTTGGAACTGACATTGGAGTATAAGCTGGAGAAGAGGAAGGAGTAGTAGGACACGACACAACAACCCCCTCCCCCTGCCCATCCAAAGACCCTCTCCCCAGCCCTCCCCCCTCTATGGGGAGGGTGACTAACGAATAGCATTAAACAAAACACAGAGAACACGGAGAAAGCAGAGATTTTATCACGGAGGATTAAATTATTCCTCTATTATAAATGCTCCGTGTCCTCCGTGTTTTCTGTGTTTAAAAGTTATTGACTGTTTGTTCAGCGAACAGTGTTACTTACACCCCTCCCCCTATAGGAGGGAGGGGCAGGGGGAGGGGGTCTGCTCTCTGTCCTCCGCTTTCTCTTTGTTGAATAATCAACTAACGAATAATTTTTTAAACCACAAATTACACGAATAGATTTCGAAACGAAATCAAAATTCATGATAATTGGCTACGCCTAACTAAAGTCTTGTGTTAAAATTCATGATTATTGGCTACGCCGAGCTAAAGGTTCGTGGTCAATTAATGGTAATTCGTGTCAAAATAATCTTGTGTAAAATGGTAATTTAGTCGCCCTTGGCGACGGGTTCGGTTAAATGTTTACTGTGTTTGTATTACAATGCAAATATAATCATTTTTCGCTGAATATCAAAATCTTTCAAGCACAAAATTCAAGTTGTGCAGTGTTGTGCAGTTGATGTTCTAAAAATCCTTGGCGGTATGTCTGATTCACCATATCTTTGCAATGTGATTCAGAAGCAAAGACCACAAGCCCCCTAACCCCCAAAGGGGGCAGCCGTCCGGAACATATCCGCCTCACGAAGCCGACACGAAGGGTTGCCGAAGAGTCAGGGGTAGAAAAGTGTGCCCAAACACAAATAACACAGAGAGCTTAGTCCAGAATTTTTTTATTATTTCTAACAGTAAAAATCTCGGCGTTCTCTGCGTTGATTACTTCCAATCAACAATCTTGTTGGAAGCATTGTCTGTACGATTCCACGTGTGGCAAGGTAGGTCAGGAAGGCAATCCATAAGCCATGATTGCCAAGGAGGGGAATAATGAGGGTGTAGAGGATGAAGAATACTCCGACTCCGAATGACATGGAGATAAGCATCTGACGGGTGGCTGTCGCACCGATGTAGATGCCGTCCCAGATGAAGGCTGCCATTCCGCACACGGGGAAGAGCAACGTCCACAGGTAGTAGTCGTGGGCTACACGGATTACCTCGGCATCGTTGGTGAGGAGGGTGAAGAACGGATAGGCAAAGAGGGCATACAGCGTGGTAAACAGCACTACCATGAGCGTTCCCAACAGGAACAGATGCTTTACTACGTCGTCGTATATGATATGGTTACGGTTGCCTATTGCCTTGCCTGCTATCGCTTCGCCTGCAGCTGCAAAGCCGTCCATGATGTAGGAGTAGAGCGTGAACAGTTGCATGAGCAGGGTGTTCACGGCAAGTTCGATGTTTCCCTGTCTTGCTCCTGCCGAGATGAATACGAAGTGTACGGCTACGAGGCAACAGGTGCGGAAGAAGATATCGCGGTTGACGTTGAAGAAACGTAGCAAATCTGCCTTGTTCCATATACTCTTGTGTGTTGGGGAGAAGCAACGGATGAATCCTGTAGGAAGGTACTTGTGTAGTCGTCCGAGATAGACCTTGTACAGGGCTACCAAGGCGGTGGCAAGTCCGATGTACTGAGCTATTACCGTACCGAGTGCCACGCCTTCGACCTTCATTCCTACCACGAGTACGAGGATGAGGCTCGTGATGATGTTACAGATGTTCTGAACGATAGCCATCACCATAGGTATTCGTGAATTCTGCATACCGATGAACCAGCCGTTGAGGGCAAAGAGGGTGAGCGATGCTGGTGCTCCGTAGATACAGATGTTGAAATATGTACGGGATAATGATGCAACATCGTCGGATGGCGAGATGATGTCAAGGGCAACTTCTCGTACCGGGTACTGGATGAGTATGAGTGTGAGTGATATCAGAAGTGCGATACCTACAGAACGTATGAGCAGTCGCATGACCTCGCTAAGGTCTCTACGACCGAGTGCCTGTGAGGTCATTCCGCTTGTTCCCATGCGCAGGAATGCAAATATCCAGTAGATGATGTTGAAGAGCATTCCACCCACAGCTATAGCACCTATGTAGGTCTCCGAACCGAGATGACCAGTTATGGCAACATCAATCAAGCCAAGCAACGGTACGGTGATGTTTGACACGATGCTTGGCAAGGCGATGCGGAGGATTTGGCGATTGCGGGAGAGAGGACCTTCCCCCTTCCCGTCCCTCCGTCGCGCAGGGCACTGCTCTCCCCTCATTTCGGGACAGAGAGACATTAAGTCTCTCTTCTTCGCCCTCATTCGCCTTTCAGGACGGGGAGTTGGTATGTCTGTTCGCGGATTATTCATTCACAGAGAATTACTTCGAGATTACCTTTAAGGACGATTGACTATCTTTTCCCTCCCCTTGAAACGGGGAGGGTCAGGGAGGGGGTCAGCTCGTATGTCTTGTACATCACCCAATATATCAA
>JAGCWG010000083.1 GCA_017961965.1 Bacteroidaceae bacterium
AACAGATTCTGTAGAACCGACTTCCATCATGAGATGGAAAGGTTTATGTTTAACAATTATCTATTCGCATACATACTTTCGTAGTACTTCTCGTACTCACCGCTTGTGATGTTCTCAAGCCATTCCTCATTTTCGAGATACCACTTGACAGTCTTCTCGATGCCCTCCTCAAACTGGAGAGATGGCTCCCAACCAAGTTCAGCCTGAAGCTTGCGTGAGTCGATGGCATAACGTGCATCGTGACCAAGACGGTCTGTAACGTATGTGATGAGATCAAGGTCTGCACCCTCTGGACGGCCAAGAAGACGGTCAACAGTCTTGATGACAACCTTGATGATGTCAATATTCTTCCACTCATTGAAACCGCCAATGTTGTATGTTTCAGCAATGTTACCCTTGTGGAAAATTACATCGCTGGCACGTGCATGATCAACAACATAGAGCCAGTCACGTACGTTCTCACCCTTGCCATATACAGGAAGAGGCTTGCGATGACGGATATTGTTGATGAAGAGAGGAATCAACTTCTCTGGGAACTGGTAAGGACCATAGTTGTTTGAGCAGTTTGTCACTATTGTTGGCATTCCGTATGTGTCATGGAACGCACGTACATAGTGGTCACTGCTTGCCTTTGAAGCTGAATATGGAGAGTGTGGATTATACTTGGTAGTCTCAAGGGAGAAATCCCTTCCGTACGCATGATGATGCTCTGATGACGAAGCCGTGGTTGTGAATGGAGACTCTATGCCCTCTGGATTAGTGAGCTGGAGTGCACCATAAACCTCGTCAGTTGAGATATGGTAAAAACGCTTACCCTCATACTTTTCAGGAAGAGACTCCCAATAGAGTTTTGCTGCCTGAAGGAGGGAGAGAGTACCCATCACGTTGGTACGAGCAAAAGTGAAAGGATCTTTGATAGAGCGGTCAACGTGTGACTCTGCAGCAAGATGTATGATACCGTCAATCTTCTCGTCCTGCATGAGTTTGTAGAACGCATCGAAGTCGCAGATATCCATCTTCACAAACTTGTAGTTTGGCTTATCCTCAATGTCCTTGAGGTTAGCGAGATTACCCGCGTATGTAAGTTTATCGAGATTGATTATATTATACTCTGGATACTTGTTTACGAACAAGCGTACAACGTGCGAACCAATGAAGCCAGCTCCACCTGTGATTACAATATTTTTCATATATTTTTGAGTTGATTTGAACTATTCCGCTGCAAAGATATAAAAAAACAAGGCAACAAAATTGCAAATACATATTTTTTTTGACTAATATTATGATTGACGTATAAGACGGATGCTGTTTTCACATAATAGATGCATATTCATAGGGAAAATACACAAACCAAAAGAGACTAACATTTTTCCGTTTCGCGCACAGATTAAGTATAGTTTAAGTAGTGACTAAGTACTGACGAACTACGGACGAAGTAGAGACTAAGTACTGACTATGAACTTTAGGACAAAAGTTTAATAGGCAAAAGAATTTTCGTCACGGAAGCACTTCTATCCACAATGGATGTTTCTGTACACACTTTTGAACAATCACAATATATGAGAGGACACACGTGTTAATTAAGCTCTATCACCTCGAGGTCCCTAATCTCTGCGCCATCAATAACGAAACGTACAAGGGTGCGGACCTTATGGAAACCGCTCATTCCAGCGGCACCTGGATTGACATGTAGGCAACCAAGGTTCTTGTCATACATCACCTTGAGCAGATGCGAATGTCCACTAATGAACAGCTTGGGCGGGTTGGCAAACAACATCCTGCGTACAGATGCATCATACTTTCCCGGATAACCACCAATATGTTTCAAAAGCACATCAACGTCCTCACACTTGAAACGGAGAATCTCAGGAAAACGGTACCTCATGTCCGTATCGTCTATATTGCCATAGACAGCACGGAGAAGAGCTATTTCAGAGAGACGGCCAGCCACCTCCATAGAGCCGATGTCGCCAGCATGCCATATCTCGTCACATTCAGAGAAATACTTTTCGTATCTATCATCCCAATATGAATGGGTATCTGATATAAGTCCTATCCTTTTCATAATACTCTTAGAGTCATTTTTTAGAACGAAAATTTAGAAAATTAAAGAAAATTCAAACACAAATTATAAGTTTATGCATTCCGACATAGTCCAAAATCACAAATTTGAAATCATAGTTCAGAAATGCCTGATAAAATTTTCTTTAATTTTCTAAATTTTCGTTTAAAAGTCTCCTTAAAATTCGATTGATAAATTTATGTTCCGTACAAAGATACACAAAAATCAATAATAATCTGCTTTTAAAGCATCAAGCAATCAAAAATGATGTATATTTGCAACGGATTAGTATGAAACGATATGACAGAAGAAGAAATAAGCAAAAGGGAAAAGCCCAATATCGACACGAGTAGCGCAAGCGGTATTGCACACCTGCTGTTGCTGTTCCTGTGGGTATTGTTCAAGAAGTCACTTCGCTTCATACTAAAATGCATAATATTGTTTTTCTACAACATCTACAAGGGCATCAAGTGGCTCATATCGTGGTGGAAAGACGGCAACACCAAAGCAAAGAGAGAAATACTGTGGACAAAAATCAAGCGCCTCAGCAGATTCATCTTCAAATGGATATGCAAGGGCATAGCTGCCATAGTGTTCGGTATAATATGGGCATCGAAGAATACCTTCAACGGCTTGCTGCATCTCAGAACTACGATAGCATACCTCGCACGAAGGATTCACGAAGGGTTCACGAAGCTTCGCCAGAAAGATTTCAAGGCAATTATAAGGGCTAAAAGCGAGACAATAAAGCAGTCGCTCACAGAGTTCGTCTCTGAAGAGAACAAGACCACCAACGAAAATACGGAAAGCGAGGAAGACCTCCTTCGCGAATTGAAAGAAAACAAAAAAGAAAACAACGCATTTGAGAATGCGGTAGAACGATTTACAAAATATTTATGAAAAGATATTTCATAACACTCATCATCATCGTATGTGCTGTGATGCAGTCGCATGCCGTACTGAAGGAGAAAGACCTCAGCAGAACCATCGGATGTCTGAAACTTGAATTGCGTAACAACCACATCAAGCAGCGTGACTTCATGGGCAGACTTGAGTCACAACAGAAGTTACAGCATGCCAAGCTCGTGGACTATATGCAGAGAAGTGAGCAGATTGGTCTCATGCTTTACTCACAGAAGAATGACTTCATCTTCGATATGGCTTACGCCTGCCAACAAGCTGCATTACTGTACCATGAGATGAACAGTACCAATATGCCTTACGATGAGTATAGGGAAAACATTCTCCGCGAAGTGGCACGTTACGACAGCCTCATACTCGTACTCCAGCAGCTGCCACCTGCCATAGGTAGAGGCAAAAAGGAACTCACGGCAGCCGACACTCTTCTCCTAAAAATTGAGGCTGAGAAAGGTAACGAAAATGCTGACGATGACATATACATCCTTACAAAAGAAGAGCAGAAGGACAGAGAAATGTGCATTATACATGCCAAGTCATTGCGTAACAACATGCTGCGCATCCTCAACACTCTGACCAAGGACAAGCAATACTACGACAACGTAAACAACAAAGTGGAACGTCTGAAGAAGTATGCAGACTTCAGATACAAGATTATACAGAAACAGATATTCAAGAAGGGAGACTCTAACTACTTCAAGTTCCTGTCAAGTCTCCCAAGAACATGGGAAAGGATAAAGAATGACTTCGCCGACAAATACAGTCCTCTCAACAAGAATGACCGCAGGTATTCACAATGGAGAGGTCCACAGGTCATCTTTGTCAGCTTTGCAATGATATTCTATCTCTTGATAGCATCCATCATCAGCAACATCATTCTCAGGTGGATAGTTCCGAAGAAATACAGAACCGAGAGCTACAAGAAGAAGCGTCACGCATATATCCTCTCTCTCGGTATCATCATCTTCAGTATCGCGCTCATCGTCATACAGAACACATTTGCAGAGAATAGTCTTATCACGATGGCAACCAAGCTGATGCTCAACATGACATGGCTCATGATTGTTGTAATCGCTTCGTTGCTCATACGACTTGACGGTGACCAGATAAAGGCAGGAGTACGAATGTACGAGCCTTTCATGGCATTGGCATTTGTGGTTATACTCTTCCGTATAATCCTCATACCAAACCAGTTGCTCAACCTCGTGTTCCCACCAATCATGCTGTTGTTCACAATCTGGCAGATACTTATTGCACGCAAGACACGCAAGAACGTACCTATGTCAGACAAGTTCTACAACATCATCTCACTCTTCACCATCATCAGTTCATGCTTCATCTCATGGATAGGATACACCATGCTTGCCGTACAAGTGACAATATGGTGGACATTCCAGCTTGCCGCCATACAGACGATAACATGTCTCTATGACCTCATGGAGATGTACGAGAACAAGTATCTCGTAAAACGTATCATGCGTAAGGAGCATCATGGTGACGCAAGCATAACAGAAGAGCAGATAGCAAAGAAGATGCATGACGGCGACTATGTTCAGCACACATGGATATATGACCTCGTGAACAGAGCAATCGTAACAATCCTCGGAGTGCTCTCCGTACTCCTCAGCATCGTCTTTGCCGCCGACACATTCGAGATGGTGGCAATATGCAAGGACATCTTCACAAAGGAACTTGTGAACG
>JAGCWG010000084.1 GCA_017961965.1 Bacteroidaceae bacterium
ATGTGGTAACCAGAGATGGATATGGAGTTGAACTTAGGCATCTTCTGCGAAGTGTATTCGAAGATATCTGCGATAATCTTCATGGAGAATGCTGGTGGATAGATGTATGTGTTACGCACCATGAACTCCTTGAGGATGTCGTTCTGGATTGTACCTGCCATCTCCTCAAGCTTTGCACCCTGCTCAAGTCCTGCGTTGATGTAGAATGCAAGGATTGGGAGTACGCCTCCGTTCATGGTCATGGAGACGGACATATTGTTGAGCTGAATACCTGCAAAGAGAACCTTCATGTTCTCCAGTGAGCAGATGCTTACTCCTGCCTTACCTACGTCGCCGACCACACGTTCGTTGTCTGGGTCGTAGCCACGGTGAGTAGGGAGGTCGAATGCCACTGAGAGTCCCTTCTGTCCTGATGCGAGGTTACGGCGGTAGAATGCGTTTGACTCTTCTGCCGTAGAGAATCCTGCATACTGACGTATTGTCCACGGACGGAACGGATACATCATGGAATAAGGACCACGAAGATAAGGTGGAATACCTGCTGCAAAGTCGAGGTGTTCCATTCCCTCAAGGTCTTCCTTAGTATATACTGGCTGAATGTCAATCTGCTCTGGAGTCCTCCAGTTTGCGCTGATGCCATTCTCCTTCTGCCATTGCTGACCATTCTTCTCCTGAATGCCAGCATATATGTCGATTGAATTGAAATCTTTTCTTGCCATATTCTATATTTTTTTCAACACAGAGGACACGGAGTTCTCAGAGGTTAAAGTCTCTCATATATTTTTCTTTTAATGCCATCTTTGAGATGTGCAACATTGAAGTTTATAAGAAGACCTATGTTTTTGTTTGTGAGTTTCAGATAAGTTACTAACTGAACTTCATGAACGGGAAGTATCTTTTCCACAGCTTTAAGTTCAATTACAATCTTGTCTTCAACTACAATATCCATTCTGAGATGCTTGTCTGTCAATTGTCCTTTGTAATAGACAGGAAAATCAACTTGATGTTGTACGCATAGCCCTTTCCTTTCTAATTCCTCAATCAGACAGACCTCATAAATTGATTCCAACAGACCAGGCCCCAATTCTTTATGAACATCAATGGCTGCACCGATTATTTTCTCGGTTAATGCATTTAGTTCATTGAATTTAGCTGGCTCCATTTTTATCTCTGTGTTTTTAATGAAAAACTCTGTGTTCTCTGAGTTCTCTGTGTTTTTAAATTTTCAATAGAGAATTGTACTCCCTCAGCGTTTCAAGCTGGTTTGACTTGACGTGGATGAAGTTCTCGATGCCTGCTGCCTTGAGGTCTTCCGAGCATGCTGGGGCACCGGCTACGACGTACATGGCACGGCCGTTGAGGTACTTGAATGCTGGGATGGCGTACTCGGCATATTCATCATCAGATGAACAGATGACTACGATGTCGGCTCCTGCGGCAAGGGCTGCATCTACTCCTTCTTCTACTGTTGTGAATCCGAGGTTGTCTATTACCTTGTAGCCTGCTGCTGCAAGGAAGTTACATGAGAACTGGGCACGTGCCTGACGCATGGCAAGGTTGCCTATCGTGAGCATGAATGCTATCGGCTGCTTCTTGGCTGCCTCTGTCTGGAGACGTAGCTCCTCGAAGTCGGATGCCATGCGGGATGTGTTGAGGGCTGGGATTGCTCCTGCCTCCTCCTTGCTTCCGCAACAATTGCAGCATGATGAGACAGGTCGCTTGCCTTCGGATGTCTCAGTGAAGTTAGGGAACTGGTTTGTTCCGAGAATAAATTCCTTACGCTTGGCTGTGTCGTCATGACGCATCTGGTTTGATGCGTTCACGGCGTTCTGGATGTTTCCGTTGAGTGACTCTACAAGGAAACCGCCAGCATTCTCAACGGCGAGGAAGAGTTTCCATCCTTCCTTTGCAATGGCATCTGTGAGATGCTCTATTGTATATGAACCGCCTGCTACGTCCACGAGCTTGTCAAAGTGTGCCTCTTCCTTGAGGAGAAGCTGCTGGTTGCGTGCTATGCGCTCTGCAAACTCTGTTGGAGTCTCATACTGCTTGTCGAATGGTACGACAACGATGGAGTCAACATTTGCAATGGCAGCCGACATTGCCTCTGTCTGTGAACGGAGGAGATTGACGTAAGAGTCGAAGAGTGTCTGGTTGTATTCTGATGTGTAGGCGCATACGTGCATCTGGCAAGCGCAGTCGCACTTAGGCTCGTACTGCTTGACAATCTGTGCCCAGAGCATACGTGCTGCACGGAACTTGGCAATCTCCATGAAGTAGTTGTCGCTCACACCCATGTTGAACTTGATGCGCTTGGCTGCTTCTGTTGACTCTACGCCGGCAGCAGTCAGTTCCTCAAGGTATTCTGCACCCCATGCGAGAGCATATCCGAGTTCCTGATAGATGTATGCACCTGCATTATTAAGTTTCACGGAATTTACGTTGATGCACTTGAACTTAGGGAGTTCAGCAAGTGCCTCGATGAGTGGCTTTGCTTCTGCAAGGACTGCAGAAACGTCCTTTCCCTTTGACAGTATTCGGCCTATCGGGTCGAAGTCGATAGAGCCTTCAAGTTCGGCGAGAGGGTAGCCCTTCTCCTTGAAGTATGTGACGAGAACCTTGGCAAGTTCCACACAATGACGCTGGCATGTCGTGAAGTTGAGTTCCACGTATTGTGGAAGGATGTCCTTCAGGAGGTCAGCGATAAAGTCCTTGCTGATTTTGTCTGACGGAATGGTGAATCCGAGAGAGTTGACGCCCTTGTTGAGGATGTCGAGAGCCTTCGCGTTGGCAGCCTTGGCATCGTCTGCGTTTATCTCCTGACGGACGTACCAGAGGTTGTTGTCTTTCTTGTTTCCGCGGATAAACGGAAACTCACCAGGAAGGGAATTCACTGCCGCCTTGTCTTCCAGGTCTTCACGACGATAGAAAGGCTGAACGTTGAATCCCTCGTTGGTTCTCCATACCAATCTCTTCTGGAAATCGGCACCTTTCAGGTCTACCTCAATCTTGTCGAGCCATTCCTGTTTGGTGGGAGCTTGAAATTCACTGAAAAGTTTTTCTCTGTTAACCAGTATTTTATCCATTATATAAAAAAAAATGTTGTTCTCAAGGAAATTCTGGGTCTCGTTTCAACAACAAAACCCAAAACCACGCAAAGTTACCCATTTTTTTC
>JAGCWG010000085.1 GCA_017961965.1 Bacteroidaceae bacterium
AAAATATCTATATGATGAGATTATTGACAATAATGCTTCTGTCGTTGATGTTCTGTGGCAACATGAATGCACAGAACGACAAGAGCAACTACATACTTTTGGAGGCATCAAGGCAGATGTCACAGGGAAACCTCTCTGCAGCACACGACTTGTACGACTATGCTATGCGTCTGAACCCACAGTCGGGAACGGCACGTTTCTACCTCTCCACCATCAACAGGTATATGCGTAATGATAGCGTTGCCTTACGTGAGATGGAAGAGGCTGTGAAGTTGTACCCGGATAACTACTGGTACAAGGACATGCTCGTCAAGTTCTACTTCAACGCAGGCAAGAAAGCTGAGGCGCAGGCAGTACTTGAGGATATGGCAACCACTTTCCCAGACAAATCGGACGTGCTGATGATGCTCATCGACCTCTATGCTTCGAACGAGGATTACGAGAACATGGTCAAAGCTCTCGATAAACTGGAGGTAAAGGAAGGTAAGTCGGAGCAGCTCAGTATGGAAAAGTTCCGTCTCTATGTCAGGCTAAAGGACGAGAAGAGTGCATTCAAGGAAATGAAGTCCCTTGCTGACGAATATCCTAATGATCTCAAGTATCAGGTGCTCATAGGCGACCTCTATCTTGACCAAGATACAGAGGATGGCAAGGCAAAGGCTCTGGCTCAGTATAAGATGGTGGAGGCAAAGGACTCTACCAATGTAAATGCGCTTATATCCCTCTCCAACTATTATCAGAAGGAAGGCAATGACTCACTCTGCCAGCATTACATTCTCAAGATGGTAACAAATCCAAAGCTCGACAGCAAGGTTAGGCTTCAACTTGTCGGAGGACTTGTGTACGAGAATCTTCAACCTGGTGGCGATTCCATCAAGATGTTGAACCTATTCGACAAGATACTTGCCATGCCACAGGAAGATGCAACAATGCATGAGTTGTGTGCTCGCTACATGGCCTCATCCAACATGTCGAAGGAAAGACTCAAACCTGTACTCAAGCAGATGCTGGAGATTGAGCCAGAGAGCGAGATAGCACGCAACCAGTTGCTTGCCTATGCCGTAGAGGAGAATGATTCCGCAAGCATCTATTCGCTCTGTAAGCCAGCCGTGGAGTACGGAGCAAGCGAACCAATGTATTATTTCTACCTCGGGCTTGTGTATTATCAGCAGTCAAAGTATGATGCCGCCATCGAGACATTCAAGAAAGGCGTGGTACATACAGACTCCAAGACCAACCTCGACCTTACGGTAAGACTTCATTCGCTCATAGGCGACCTCTATCATCAGACAGGTTATCCTGAAAAGGCATTTCAAGAATATGACTCATGTCTTATCTACAGATATGATGATGCTTATGTGTTGAACAACTACTCGTACTACCTCTCTCTAATCAAAAAAGACCTTGACAGGGCCGAGAAGATGAGCAAGCGTTCAAACGAACTGGAGAAAGACAATCCGACATACCTCGATACATACGCATGGATTCTCTTTGTCAAGAAGGATTACAATGGTGCTAAGGAAACGATAGAGAAGGCACTGGAAATCATGGGTGAGAAACTTGGCGAGGGTGACACTACCATTATCGAACATGCAGGCGACATCTACAGTAGATGTGGCGAACAGGACAACGCAATGAAATACTGGCTCAAGGCTAAGGAACTGGGTGGAAGTGACAATCCAAAGGCTCTTGACAAGAAGATAAAGAAGAGAAAACTGTAAAGATGAAAAGACTGGTAATAGTAATATTGGGAGCCGCACTCCTCGCATCCTGCCGTTCGTCAAAGAAGATGACAAAAGATGACAGAGATGTAGTAGGAGCAAAGGTGGAGACTATAACTCCTGTAAAGAAGGCTCCAACACACAATGAAATAAGCTCAAAAGTTAGGGTAAAAATTGTAGCTGACGATGGTAATGACTTATCTACTAACGGACAGTTGAAGATGCGTTGGGATGACGTAATCCAGATTTCGCTCGTTGACCCACTCTTGGGAGTGATGGAGGTAGGAAGAATGGAGATTTCGACAGATTCTGTCCTTGTAATTGACAGGGTAAACAAGCGTTATATCTCCGACAGCTACCAGCGATTAAGTACCTTGACAGGTGTGCCAGTCACATTCGACATGGTACAGGACCTTTTCTGGGAACAGGTTCAGAAAACAGGTGCCAACGGAACGGTGAACTACACAATTCCATTCAGCAAGCCTGTAACACTTGAGCTGAAACTTGGCAATATAAACTACGACTCAGGATGGAATGGCCACACGGCTGTTTCTTCAAAATATCAGAAAGTATCGGTCGAAGCACTCTTTAAAGCTCTGTTGAATAATGAATAGAAATTACATCATACTGCTTTTGGCACTCATATTCTGTATGCCACTCTCGGCTCAGACAAAGAAGACGACTGCCAAGAAACAGACAACAACCAAGACGATAAGCAAGAATGCTGTCAAGAGCAAGGCTCAGCTCCAGAAGGAGAAGGCTGCCATCGAGAAGCAGCGTAAGGAAGCCGCACGTAAGGCTGCCGAACTGAACAAGCACATCAAGTCAAACCTTGACAGCGTGCTTATCCTCGACAACAAGATTGGCAAGCAAAAAGTAGCTATCGACAGCCTCAACACAGAGGTGAAGGTGCTCAATGACACCATAGACTCGCTCTCAGGCGAGCTTGTTCGTCTCCAGAAGGAACTGGAGATAAAGAAGAAGCGTTTTGCCAAGGCTGTGATATATATGCGCCGCAACCGTTCGGCACAGGAGAAACTGATGTTCATCTTCTCTGCCGACAACTTCTCGCAGATTGTCCGTCGTATGCGTTACATGAAGGAGTATTCTACTTTTCAGAAGGCACAAGGCGAACTATTAAAGGAAAAGCAGATGGAGGTAACAAATACACAGAACAGCCTCCTCAACGCTAAGACTAAGGTAGAGCATAACCTCGTCAATCTTCAGGAGCGTAAGCATTCACTTGAGATCATGAAGACATCGTGTGAAACACAGGTGAACTTCCTCAACAAGAACCTGTCTGTAGTTCAGAAGCAGATAAAGGACTATCAGAAAAAGGAGCAGTCGCTCAACGCTGAGATTGAACGTATCATCCAGATAGAGTTGGAAGCTGCACGCAAGGCTGAGGCTGAGCGTAACCGCAAGGCTGAGGAGGCAGCAAGGGAGAAGGCACGTAAGCTTGCTGAGGCAAAGGCTGCCAAGGAGAGAGCTGAAGCTGCCAAGAAGTCAGCAAAGACTGCTAAGGAAAAGGCAGATGCCAAGGCTGCACTCGAAAAAGCAAATGCCGACCTCAAGGAAGCTGAGGCAGAAGACAAACTTGAGCGCAAGAAGATGGAAGAGTGGAAATCAAGCAGCGCAGACGTCAAGCTCTCTGGTAACTTCGCCAACAACCAAGGTCGATTGCCTATGCCTATCACAGGTTCTTACTCTGTCGTTGGTCATTATGGCTTATACACCGTTCCTGGACTTAAGAATGTGACACTTGAGAACAAGGGTATAGACATCAAGGGACAGGAAGGTTGTTGTGCCCGTGCCGTATTCGATGGTGAGGTAAGTTCTGTGTTCCTCTATGGTGGTCGTTACATTGTGATGCTCC
>JAGCWG010000086.1 GCA_017961965.1 Bacteroidaceae bacterium
CGGGTGCTAAAGGAACGTCTCGAAAAGGAAGGACTGGAGCCTTTGCTTGAAGAACTAAGATTTCTTGACCACGAACATTACGGGATTGTTGATAAGAAGAATCACAAGAGGGTGGTTCATGCGTTGGAGATATGTTATATGACAGGAAAGACATATACATCATTTCGCACGAATACCAAAAAGAAAAGACCGTTTAGAATTGTCAAGTTCGGACTCCGTCGTGACCGTGCTGAACTCTTTGACCGGATAAACAGACGAGTGGATGACATGATGGCACAAGGTCTTATGGACGAAGCCAGAAGGGTCTTTCCACTCAGACACCTCAACTCACTCAATACCGTAGGGTACAAGGAGATGTTCAACGTGATAAGCGGTGAATGGGAACTCCCTATGGCAGTTGAGCGTATGAAAAAGAACACTCGCGTGTATGCAAAAAAACAGATGACGTGGTTCAACCATGATGCAGACATTCATTGGCTCGATGCCGACAAGATGGATACATGCGTGATGCTTGATGCTATTCTAAAGGAATTATGATGGCTTAAGTGTTATGAAAGCATTTATGATTAATGTCAAGAAGTATATCAGATATGCATGGATATGGTATGCTTCTCAGTTCAAGGGTGTATGGTATCAGAGGATTGTCGCTCCGATAGCCACATTCTTTGTTGCATTCTTTCTCTATCTTGGAGCTGTAGATTGCAACTTCCTCGGATTGTTCGGATTGTCTCCAACAATGGAGTGTATCGAGAATCCGGTAAGCTCGGAGGCATCAATGGTGTACTCCGCAGATAGCGTTCTTCTTGGAAAGTTCTTTAGCGAGAACCGTTCGCCTGTTAAGTTTGAAGAAATCTCACCATACGTTATAAATGCACTCATCTCTACGGAGGATGAGCGATTCTATCAGCACCATGGTATCGACTATCAGGGTCTCTTTGCTGCTGTCAAGGATATGAGTCAGGGTAACGCGCGTGGTGCAAGTACGATAACACAGCAGTTGGTCAAGAACCTCTTCAAGATAAGGAGTCAGTACTCAACTGGTGTGCTCGGTAAGATTCCAGGACTCAAGATTCTCATCATGAAGTCAAAGGAGTGGATTACCGCTATCAAGATTGAACAGAGATACAACAAGAAGGATATCATAACCCTGTATCTTAACACCGTGGATTTCGGTAGCAACTCGTACGGAATACGTACGGCTGCAAGGACTTACTTCAATACGGAACCTAAGAACCTTACGGCTGAACAAGCTGCTACTCTTGTCGGTCTTCTCAAGGCAACGACTACGTATAATCCACGTATCAACCCAAAGAACAGTTTCGCACGTCGTAACGTCGTACTTGGTAATATGCTTTCACATGACAATATGTTCACGGAGGGCAAGATGACCAAGGCGATGCATGACTCACTCGTACAGATACCAATCAATATCTCCCACTATAAGGTGGAGAATGCCTACGATGGAAAGGCACAGTATTTCCGTCTTGCTGTAAGGGAGTATCTTCGTGATTGGTGTAAGGCAAATGATGTTGACCTGTATGGTGACGGATTGAAGATATACACTACTATCGACACTCGTATGCAGGCATACGCAGAGTGGGCGGTGAACAAGCAGATGAAGATTCTCCAGAAGCGTTTCGACGACCATTGGAGAGGCATGAATCCTTGGCGCGATCGCTCGCATCAGGAGATTCCTAACTTCATCGAGAATATAGCCAAGACAACGGGAGCGTACAAGTATCTTGATGCCAAGTATAACGGCAATGAGGATTCCATCTTCTACCATCTTAATCAACCACATCCTGTCAAACTCTTTGCTTACGGTAAGGACGGTGTGAATGGTTTGAAGGAGGAGATGATGAGTACGATGGACAGTATCCGTTATATGGTACGTTTCCTCCATTGTGGCTTTGTGGTCATGGAACCACAGACAAGTTTTGTCAAGTGTTGGGTAGGTGACATCAATTTCGGTTCATGGAAATATGACAAGGTGACTGCTATGCGTCAGCCAGGTTCTACGTTCAAGCTCTTTGTCTATTCTTCCGCATTCGAGAATAATGACTCGATTGTACCATCTTCTCGTCGTCTTGACAGCTACATCACTCTTCGTGTGCCAGATGAAAAAGATACGACAAAGCTTGTCTCATGGACTCCGCATAATGCCAATGGATATTGTACCAATGGCAATATGCCGCTCAAGTCCGCTTTTGCACAGTCGGTCAATACCATTGCTGTCAAACTCGGACAGGAGACAGGTATAGATAATGTGGTGGATATAGCACATCGTATGGGTATTCATAGCCCACTCTAGCCTACGCCTTCACTTGCTCTCGGTTCATCCGATGTCAATCTGCTTGAACTCGTCGATGCTTACTCTACCGTTATGAATGACGGTATGCAGCGCGACCCTGTTCTTGTGACTAAGATTGTTGACCGTAACGGTAAGGTCATATATGATTACGATGAGGAAGTGGCAAAGGCTAAGAGGGCAATCAAGTATA
>JAGCWG010000087.1 GCA_017961965.1 Bacteroidaceae bacterium
ATGCACAAGTCGTGATGAAGCAAAGGAGATTGTTTTAATCACGTCTTCTGTAAATGGGAAGCGCATTACCATTGGCGCAACAGGAACTCTTCTGCCTGGTGAGAAATTCATGGTTGATAACATTCAGCTTGAATATGTAGGACCTAATTCTCCAGATGAATATCATGAAGTTCCTGATGATGTAAAATGCAACTTAGAACTGAAGGAAAAGCAGAAAACATCTCTTTCTGAGTTTTGGCATGACCCGTCTCCAGAGAGTCTCGCTAATTACATAGAAGCTGTCAGCAATGCCTATAATTCATCTCTTTTCTATGAATCTGTAAAGGTATATCTTGATTCGTTGAAAAAAGTTATAGAAAGCAATAGCTTGACAGAAGAAGAAAAGGCAGTATGTGTTAACAGGTGGAATGTAATCAATACCGTATGGGACAATGAGACTATGACGAGCAATGCAGATTGTTCTGTATCGTATCAAGTCGAAAAGAATGTCACATCAATGGTTGTTACAGCTAATAGTTCTGTGGAAACTATTGAGGGAGGTAAAAAGTATTATGCCATTATAGATTTGGCACCATCAAAGGGTATGGCACAACCTTTGCAGCTTGAGATATCTTTGAATGGCGAGCCACAAAGCCATGAAACAAGAGCACTCGAGTCATCTGAGACATTTGCTAATAATCTTGGAACATATATTTATTCTAACGACAAGGAAGAGGTTCTTGTATATGAATGCGACGTCACTCAGAATATGACGAATCCATATATTCAGATAACTGCAAAACTTTCTGAACATAAAGACTACCAGCTGCCATTTACATTAAAGGGAATCTCTCTAATTGTAGATGAAACCACAACAGGTATCGATGTTGCAGAAAAAGCGGAATCGTTTATGCAAAAGAATATTTACTCTTTACAGGGTGTAAGAACAAGTTCATTACACAAAGGTGTGAATGTAATAAGAATGAACGATGGAACTGTCCGAAAGGTCGTTTATTGATACTTTGATGTAGGTACATTAACACTACCCAGAAACATAATGCGGATTATGGACTTCAATAATGCGGATTATTGAGGTCCATAATCCGCATTATTTAAAAGTGCGCATTCGTTGTCTAAAACAAAAAGCAATCTTCCAAAAAGGACATGTATTGAATAAAAAAAGGCACATAATTCCACAAAAAGAGGGATAAAGTGTTGGAGTTAATTAACTTTTTTATACATTTGCATCTGAAAACAAAACATACCATTAACAATTTTAATAATCCAAATTAATCCAATCTTTTTATTACAAATAAATCTAAAAAACAAACAAGATGAGTAAAAAGCATTTTTCACAGTTGTGGAAAGAGCGTGCACTTACCGTTGCTGTTCTTTTCGTGCTGAGTACTATCACTATGTTTGCCCAAAAGGTAACAGGTGTGGTTAGGGACGCTTCTGGCGAACCGCTCGTTGGTGTTAATGTCGTAGAGAAGGGTGCAACTTCCAACGGCGCAGTTACAAACATCAATGGTGAATACCAGATAAACGTGGCTACTGGCAAGACTCTCGTGTTCTCATACATCGGTTTTGAGAGCAAGGAGGCTACAGTAAAAGGCAACAAACTTAACGTCTATCTCAAGGAAGACTCCAAGCTTATCAGCGACGTAGTAGTCGTTGGTTATGGTTCTATGCAACGCAAGGATCTTACTTCTTCAGTAACAACAGTCAAGGCTGACGACCTTAACAAGGGTGTGTTCACCGACCCTGCACAGATGCTTCAGGGCAAGGTGCCAGGACTTATCGTTACATCCAATGGAGACCCTAACGGTACTCCTTCAATCATTCTCCGCGGTACATCTACATTCCGTGACGGAGCTATGTCACCTTACTATGTAGTGGATGGAATTCCTGGTGTTGACATCTCAATGGTTGCTCCAGACGATATTGAAAGCATAGACATCCTTCGCGACGCTACAGCCACAGCCATCTATGGTTCAAAGGCTGCTAATGGTGTAATCTTGATTACTACCAAGTCTGGAAAGAATGGTAAAACAAACGTAAGCTATAACGCATACGTAGGTTTTGACCAGATCTCAAACAAACTTGACATGATGGATGCAGACGGTCTTCGCAGTCTTTCTCAGTATGGTATCGCTGTTGATGACAACGGTGGTAATACCGACTGGCAGAAGGAAGTGCTCCGCACAGGTGTAAGCTATAATCACAACCTAAGCATCAATGGAGGTTCTGACAAGACAAAATACTCTGCAAGTGTATCATACATGGACAGAAAAGGTATTATCAAAGGTACAGACTTTTCAAGACTTAATGTCCGCACACTCCTTACTACAAAGGTTCTGAAAGATCATCTTGATTTATCTGTAGGTGCAAACCTCGTATATGGCAAGCATCAGGGTGTTGCTATGAACTGGCATGGTGAGTCTGTTATTGATGCCATGAACTACTATTCTCCACTCAATCCAATTTATAATGAGGATGGTTCTTACTACAGAGTAAGCGTACAGCCAGACAAGAACTACAATCCACTCTCTATGATAAACGAGGATACAGGCGAGAACAACATGAAGCGCCAGCAGTTCATGGCTAAGGCTACCCTCCACATCATCAAGGGACTTGACTGGAATGTAAACTATGCTTTTAATAACTATCAGCGTACTAATAGCACATACAACTCACACAACTCACAGGTTGTTTCATACAAGAGAGAAGGACAGTCAAGCCGTAATACAAGTTTTGGACATGACAACAAGTTTGAGACTTTCGGAAACTATGAGGTAAAGTTTAACGACATTCACAAGTTGACTGCCATGTTCGGTTATTCATGGGAAGAAACAGTATATGGCGATTCTTTCGGTATGACATTGGATACTTATTATCCAAATAGCGATGAAAGCAGATGGAATGGAATGAATGCTATGAATGTTACTAACGGCATACATGGTATCTCTTCAGGAAACAAGG
>JAGCWG010000088.1 GCA_017961965.1 Bacteroidaceae bacterium
GCAATCCACGTTATTGTCCTGAAGATTGGAGATGAAGTAGTGGTAGCCCTTGTCGTTCTTGCGACGAATGAAGCTAAGTCCGTACTTGTAGCGCATCTGCTCGCTTGAAGCATTCGTGAGGTCGAGAGCGTTGGCATAGTTGTTTGACAGCTTGATTGACTCTGGTAGGTTCTTAATCAGCTTTGCAAACTCCTTCTGCTCTGCTTTCTTGTTGTAACCCGGAACGGATGTAGGATATGATTTGACAAATACGATTGTAGCACCGCTGTTGGCAAGTGCAATAATCTTCTTGAGCGTTGCGAGTGGCATGAACTGAACATCAGGAACGATGATGGCAGAGTAGTTGCCACGCTTACCGTCAACCTTGAGAGCGTTGTCGCTCATCTCAAGACGGTTGAGGTAACGGTCAGAGATATAGTCCACATCGTAGCCGTTCTTTACTATTGTCTGTACAGCCTCGATGAACTTAGGGGCACGCTCTGCCATGTGATGAATGTCGAAGAGTGCTGCTGTTCCCGGCTGCTCGTATATCATGTCATAGAAAGGAAGATAGACGAGGAGGTCATTGTCTGGCTCGCCCCACTGGAGGAACGACTGACAACGTGCAATGTAGTCGGAGAACTTAGGCATTGTTTCCCACCAACTGTTATATGGACTCATGTCCACACTTGCATAGAATCGCCATCCGGGCCACTCTGCACCCTTAGGACTGTAGCATGAACCGTGGAAGAACACGTGGTTCACACCTGCTATGAACATGAGGTCGAGGTCCGGCTTACACTGTGAGAGTGATGTGCGGAAGTGTTCTGTGAGCCATGTGAATGTCTCGCTTGACGTAAACTTTGCACCGCTAAGATGTGCACCAGACGATGCGTACTTTAGCATTGAGATGTCGGAGTCATTCTTCTTGGTGAATCCTTCATCCTTACGCAATCCACGGATTCCGAAGTCGGAAAGTCCGAAACCTTCACACTCAGGAATATCTACGGCTGCGTAGAGGTCAATGAGGTTGGCAGGAGAACCATGAGCCTGATTGCGTGTCTTTGAGCCATGTTTGTGTGCCCAGTCCGTCCACTGCGTGGTGAAGTTCTCATAGAGAAGTTCGGCAAGTGTCTCGCGATAGTCTGATATGATACGTTTGTCCTTATCTGTCCTCTGCTCGTTAGGTACATTAAGTGAGCCAACGAGCGGTTCGAGGTCATAACCACGACGTGCCTTGAACTCCTCAAACAGCTTTGGAGTCCAGTCAGCACCATATACTTCGTATGAATCATTGAAGAAATTGGCAGGAACACTTACCTTTTGATTGGCAAATGCTGTATCGAAACGTGCAAGATAATGTGCTACGGCATCCTTGTCAAAGTGGTCGATGACAAGTCCCTCGCCACCTGGAGCAGCACGTTTAACCTTCTGTCCTGTGCGTCCTATCTCCATCTTACCATCCTTGAACACCATCTTGCAGGCGGCCTCACTCTCAGGAACGAGCGGACCACCGAAAGGCCATCCTGTGCCAGTTGCCATGTCGGTCTCAATCCCGAGTCGTGCTCCTTCTGCCTGAGTGTGGCGCAACATGTCCATCCACTTAGGAGAGAGATAAGGAATCTCGTTGGCATCATTGCCCTGTACGCCATATATAGGCGTAATCTCCACTCCGCCTATGCCAGCCTTCTTGAGTTCTTCAAGGTTGTATGTGAGTCCTTCCTTGTCAACTGCGGAACCGAGCCACCACCAACGAGTGTATGGCTTAGCCTCCTGTGGTATCGTTATCCATGACTGTGCTACAACTTGCGTGCTTGTGCCCAACAATGTCGCAAATGAGATTGCTGATAGGATTTTATGCTTCATACGCTTATTATTTAGTGAATTTGTGGCAAAGTTAAAAAAAATATTCGGACATTTGCACCATTATGATTTACATAAACGATGACATATACGGTTTTTCTGCCGAAAAAATAGCGGAATGTATAGAAAATCTTCCTTCACAACGTCGTGAGGTTGCACTCAGATTCAAACATGATCTGGGTCGTCGCCAATGTGTGCTTGCATATCAGCTCCTGTGTGATGGACTTGAACATGAATACGGTATAACGGACAAGCCCGTCTTCTCGTATGGTGAGCATGGAAAGCCGTCAATCATCGGTCATGAAGATATTCACTTCAATCTCAGTCATTGCAAGACTGCCGTGGCATGTGCCATAAGCGACAAGCCCATCGGCATAGACATCGAGAGCATCCGTCCTGCCAAGGAAACCGTCATCCGCTACGCCATGAATGATGCGGAGACACAGCGTATTATGGAGTCATCCAATCCCGACCTTGAGTTCACCCGTCTATGGACAATGAAGGAAAGCATCCTCAAGCTCACTGGCGAAGGTATCAACGATGACATGAAGAATGTGCTTGCATCAGACAACCTTCGCAACATCGATATAAACACAACCGTGTGTGATGAATATGTTTGGTCGGTGGCAAAAGCGGACGGCCCCCTCCCGACCTCCCCATTGGGGAGGAGACTAATGCAATAGCCTGTAAATTTATACCGTTTAACAGGTGTTTAATGGCTGTTAAACATGGAAATATTTACTGGTTCATGTAGTCATATCTGTTGAAGTTCGTTGGGAACTTGCTGAAGTTGAATGATACCGTGAAGAGTGCGTATGCTGGAAGAGTGACAGCGTGGGTCTCACATATGCCTCGCTCGTTGGTTGTGTATGTTACAGCCTTGTACTGATGGAGGAGGTCTATTGCCTTCAGATTCAAGTTTATCTTGTTCTTCAATATTGACTTGCTAAGTGAAACATCCCATTCGCATGCAAGCTTGTTCAACTCGTCGTTAGAGTATCCTCTACGCTTTACTGCACTTATCTCGCTGTCAAGGCGGATGTGCAAAGGCAAATCGGTTCTTATGGATAGTTCGTACTTGCTTTCGAGTGCATTGCTATACCCTGCATTGACCATAGTGTTGAGGGATTTTCTCCAGTTGAAAGTAGCAGAACCTGTTACGTCTATCTTGTTCCAGAATATTTTTGTCCATACATTAAGTGGCATGAGCGAAAGATTTATTTCGTTGTTATCTACCTCTTGTGTCATGTTTGTCGTATTGTCTATGACGAAGTTCTTCATCCTGTTGTACGAGCCGTTGGCTTTTATCTTGAAACGGAACTCGTGCGTCTTTATTTTTGTTGTTACGCTACTATTCAGTTTTGTGCTGATGTCCCATGTCCCGTTGATGTTTTCAGGAGTGTGAGTATAGA
>JAGCWG010000011.1 GCA_017961965.1 Bacteroidaceae bacterium
ATACTTCGTCAAAAATTAGTAACTTTGCGGTCAACTTAAGTTTATTATTAATAATGAGTACTCAGGAACAATTCAAAACAGCTATGGAAGGCTGTCGCGACATATTCTCTAAGAAACTGTATGACTATGGTGCAGCATGGCGAATAATGCGTCCGTCATCCGTGACTGACCAGATATTTATCAAAGCTAACCGTATTCGTAGCCTTGAGGTGAAAGGCGTGTCGCTCGTAGGTGAAGGCATATACCCAGAGTTTCAGGCTATAGTGAACTATGGTATCGTGGGACTTATTCAGCTCGAACTCGGATATGCAGAAAAGGAGGATATGGACGCTGACAAGGCAATGGAATACTACGATAAGTATGCAACCATGGCACTTGAGCTTATGCTCCGCAAAAACCACGACTACGACGAGGCTTGGCGTGCCATGAGGGTGTCTTCATACACAGACCTTATCCTCATGAAGTTGTTCAGAACGAAGCAGATTGAGGGTAACGACGGCAATACACTTATCTCTGAGGGTATCGATGCCAACTACCTTGACATGATTAATTACTCCGTATTCGGTCTTATCAAACTGGCTGAAGCCAATGGAAATAAGGAATAGACACCTTATAGTGAAAATTATGGTGAATGTGTTCAGGCTACTTCTGGCAGTCACATTCATCACCTCAGGATTCGTTAAGGCAGACGACCCACACGGAACGGTCTATAAGTTGCAGGACTACTTGACAGCGTTAGGCATAAAGAGTGTTCCAGAGCTTGCACTACTCGTGGCATCCGTAGGCTTGTCCTTCATCGAATTCACCATGGGTGTATCAATGCTGTTCGGTATAAGCCGTAAGCCAACGGCACGACTATCGGCAGCATTCATGACAGTAATGACACTCGTCACAGCCTATATCTTCATCTTTAATCCTATCGAAGACTGCGGATGCTTTGGCGATGCCATCATACTCACCAACGGACAGACACTCGCAAAGAACATCGTACTGCTCATAGCGGCGATTATAGTCACAAGATGGCACACGCTCCTCGTGGAATTCATCAGCGACAACACCAAATGGTTGGTATCATCCATCAGTATGATTTACCTCCCAGCCTTTGCAATATACTGCATCATCCATCTTCCAGTCTTCGACTTCAGACCTTACAAGATTGGTACAGATATGCGCTCGGTACTTGACGGCAAGGAACAGGCAATGGAGGTGAGGGTCATCTACGAGAAGGATGGCAAGAGGATTGAGGTGAGTCCAGACGACGACGACCCTGACGACACATGGAAGTATGTGGAGACACGCAGGACGGTCGTTAACGAGAACCTTATCAAGGCAGCAGACTTTGCCGTACTCGACTACGAGGGCAATGACGTAACGGAAGACATCATCTACAACGACGGTTACACATTCATGCTCGTCATCCCGAATCTCAGAAAGGCAGATGAAGGATGTATAGACCTTGTGAACGAGATATACGAGTACTCCAAGGACAATGGTTACAGCTTCTACTGCCTGACGGGGTCGGAGGACGAAGCATCACAGAGGTACTGGACAGACCATACAGGTGCTGAGTATCCTTACTACACAGCTGACGACAGGATGCTGAAGACGATAGTAAGAGCCGCTCCAGGACTTGTCCTGCTGAAGGATGGAATGATCATCCAGAAGTGGAGCAACCACAACTTGCCCGATGAGTACGCACTGACTGACAGGCTCGAGAAACTGTCTATAGGAAAGATTACCGAGGACAGTACGAACGCTAAGATAGGAAGCATCCTACTAATGTTCATAGTCCCTCTACTTATCCTCACCATCATTGACAGGATGTTCGCTGGATGGCATTTCTACAGAGAGATGAAGCGTAAGTCGAAGGAACTTAATCTCGACGAGATAGACAAGCGTCTCAAACTGGAGAAGATTGAAAAGAAGATTACAAATAACAGTCCACACCCCGACCATTCACGAGTGGAGGAAGAAGAAATACAAGGAAACATTAAATAAACAACAAATAAAAATATCGTTTAACTCATTAAAATTAAGTCACAACATGGCAAAGAAAATCGTTGCTGGTAACTGGAAGATGAACAAGAATCTCCAGGAAGGCGTTGCTCTCGCAAAGGAGCTCACAGAGGTAGTTAAGAACCCTAACTGCGATGTAATCATCGGTACCCCATTCATCCACCTCGCAAGCGTAGCTGAGGTTATCAAGGGTTCAAGTATCAAGCTTTCTGCCGAGAACTGTGCTGACAAGGCATCAGGTGCCTACACAGGTGAGGTTTCAGCAGAGATGGTTAAGTCAACAGGTGCTGAATACGTTATCCTCGGTCACTCTGAGCGTCGCGAGTACTACCACGAGACTCCAGAGATTCTCAAGGAGAAGGTAGAACTTGCTCTCGCTAACGGTCTCAAGGTTATCTTCTGCATTGGTGAGTCACTTGCTGAGCGCGAGGCTAACAAGCAGAACGAAGTCGTTAAGGCTGAGCTCGCTGGCTCTGTGTTCCACCTCTCTGCTGAGCAGTG
>JAGCWG010000089.1 GCA_017961965.1 Bacteroidaceae bacterium
AAGGTGCAAGGGATAGTTCACGGCTATACCCAATATCACACTTGATATACCAATAACGATTATTGACACCTCGTCATGGAACAAAGATATACCACCTATCGCAAATAACCATCCCCATCCTATGCTTAGGAGTATGAGTAAGATGTTGCGCAACGAGCGGAATGAATAGAACAGGAACAATATTATGAATATGCCTGAGAGTGTGACTGCAAGAATACTGTCACTCTTAATCTGCGAAGCATTACCCACGGCGATCTCAGGCCCACCAACAACATGAGCCTCGATGTCTGGATAGCTGATGGACATTGAGTCGAGAGCAGCCTCAAAGAGATGAAGAAGCTTACTGTTTTGCTCTGTCTCACTATTACCGAACGGTGATGTCATCATCACTATTGCCCGGCTCATGTCTGGAGTGAAGATATAGCCGTCGTACATCTCGAACTTCATCTGGCTATTTGCGCCATGAATGTTCTGTGCAACAGGTGCGAACAATCCAAGAGGGTCTCTGGATATGTTGTCAGCCATGAAACCTCCTGATGGGAACATGAGCATCTCCCTATCTGCATTCAACTGGTTATGGATAAACTCAGGTGATGCTAACAGACTGTCCATGCGTTGATAGTCCTCCTCTATAAGGAAATAGGGGATGTTCTCATACACAAAATCAATAACCTCGGACACCTTGTCCATGTCAAAGGTGGTGGTAAGGTCGCTGCACCAACCAAGCGAATCGCTTTGTTCCAAAGTATTGGAGAAACAGTCGATGGCCTCTATAACCCTGTCAGCACCTTCCTCCTTACCATCATTCGTTTGAGGATTGCGGAACATAATGAACATACGATTGGCTCCCGCAATGTCCTGATATACGGACAGAGCTTCCCTGTCGGACGTTCCAATAGGAAGGAAGTCGGTGATGTCCTCCTTATAGGAAAGTCCGAAGACAAGGCATGCGAGCAGTACGGTCATAACAATCAGTGAAGACCATAGTACGGCAATATGCCTGCTGAAGTAATCGTATATTCTTAATATCATTTAACGAAATGTTTCTTACTATCCACTGGATTGGAATAAATGTCAAGGAAGATATTTACCAAGGCCTCCACATCACAATCCATCTCATATTTTTCCAGTTGCTTCATGTATGCAATGAATTCTGCCTTCTGCTCCTGAGAATACATATTGGCATATTCACTTGTCCCATACAACATATCATGTGCTATGTAGTTATTCGGCGTAAGCCTATACGCAGAACAGATACGTCGGTCAATAAGTTCGGCAACATTCTTATTGAACTCGCACGAAGTACATTCTCCAAGTTGCTTTAGTTCGTCTTCTGTTATCGGTTTGCAGAACTCAATATGCACACGTCCTTTTGGCTGAGTGATACCAGTTAGGATACTGTTGAGGTCTTCACCGGGCTTCTTGATATATGGTCCTTGACGACGTTCGTATAATTCAATAGTCTTCAGTATGTCGCATGATTCCCACTCATACGACACAGCCACAGGAACGATATTTAGTTGTGCCAATGACTTTACCTTGTCGTCGGTACGACTCATACCAAACATCTTTATTATGCCTTGGTCTGTACGGTCTATGCCGTCCTTGGTCCTGCCATTACGCTGTGCAATCCACACAGATTGTTTTTTCTCGGTAATGACCGTACGGATATAGTCAGACAGATGCAGGCTTGCCTTATAGAACTCCTTGACGCTTCCTCCGGGACGCTCAACCCTGAACATCTTGTTCGATTTTCCCACGTCTATGACCATCTGTCCCTGCATGAGGTTCGCTCCAAAGGTAATCTCGCAGGTGTCAAAGCCATTGTCCGTAAGAACATTCTGCATCAACGAGGCGTCAAGCATGATATCCCTATGATTTGAAACATAAAGATAATTCGTATCTGTAGAGAGTTGTTCCAGACCTCCATAGGTGAAATCCGAGATACTCCTCTTCATAATCTGTTTGTTTGCCCAATACATCACTCCCATCTGGAAATCCCTGATCGTCTTGTAGGTCAACAGCTCCTTGCGAACATCATCCAGTGTTCTTTCAGGGAAAACGTATGACGCAACAAGAGGAAAAGATGTGCTTGCAACTATGCGCTGCATGGCATCAGGTATTTCCTCGTCTGTATATGGGCGGATATCATCAAATTTATTCATAAGCAATCAATCAAATTTACGTTTACTTGCTTGCATATTTTGTGGTCTCTCAGACTAGCGCTAGTCTGTAGTACAAACTAGCGTTAGTCTGTAATGCAAACTAATGCTAGTCTGCGCGCAAACTAGCGCTAGTCTGAGAGACTGCATTTGGATGCCTGTTCTTACACGACTAATAGCTATGTTTTATATAGTCTTTAGCCGATTGTTTATCAGCATTTTCTGGCTTTTCCTTTGCCGCGATTCTACTGAACAACCGTGAACAATTCGTCAAGCCATTTGAGGAACTCGTCCTTCCACTGGCGGCACTCGGCAGTACCCTTCTTTGAAGATGCACCAAAGCCGTGCCCACCAGTCTGGTATTGTATATATTTGTGCCTCACTCCATGTGCCGTAAGAGCAGAATCGAGTAACTCTGAGTTGTGATAGTCCACTGTAGGGTCATCCTTGCAGTTCACGAGAAAGACTGGAGGACAGTCGTCTGCAACATGCTTCTCAAGTGACAGTGAGTCGCGTAATGTCCTGTTGTATTGTCCAAGTTCACCTAATAGGGCTCGTCTTGAACGTCCATGTGTACACTTCTCCGTGAACGTAACAACAGGATAGAGTAATCCTACGAAATCTGGTCGGAGGGAAGACGTCGGCTCTATGCCCAACAATCCGAGGTAATTGGTAGAGAACATCTCCCCAGCACTCATTGCCAGATGGCCGCCAGCGGAGAATCCTATAACACCTATTCTATCTGTATCGATATTATATGTCTGGGCATTATCACGGACATATTGTATTGCCCTTTGTAAGTCGGATATCATGTCTGGATGTTGATTACCCTTTATTATCAGTCGGCTGTGCGTTATAAACGGAAAGATGCCTTGCACCCTATATCGTATGACGAAAGCAGTTATTCCATTTTTACTGAGCCACTGGGCAACATCCTTGCCCTCGCTCTTCATGTCACGCCAACAATAGCTACCTCCCGGACATATTATTACAGCAATATGTTTGTTTTCACCTTTTGGTGGATATTCTGTCAATGTGACGCCAGAGGCATCCACATCTGTCCCATCCCAAACACGAATCTTGTTCTGCGCATTAACAGGCAACGTGCTCAGAAGTAGTACTGCCAGTATTATCAGTATATGTTTACAATTCATTAATTTTATTTATTACATAATTCATTCCAAGAATAGCCTCGCTTGTGACTATGGCGGTAAGAGGTACTCCACAGAAACCATGAAGGTTGTTGCACTGACCTGTAAGTAACAGGTTTGGTATCTTGGTTACCACCGGTACCTGTGAAAGAATGATGTTCTTGTAGTCCTTGGAAAATCCACACATGCCGCCTTCCTTCACTCCGTAGTAGTCACGGATTGTAAGAGGCGAGGCTGTGTTTATCTTATCTATACAATCACGGATGTTAGGATGTACTTCTTCCAGCATATGTAGGAGTTTCTCGCAACATTCCTTTTTCCATGCTTCATATTCCTCGCCGCGGTGACCAACGGTTGTGTTCTCCCATTTCTTCACATATTCCCATGCCATAGGGGCTGTGACGATGAGCTTTGTGCTGTATTCGCCTTGCTCTATCTCTGGCGGAGTCATATATAGGAATCCCAATGGCCATTGGTTATCTGTCCTTCCGAAGTTCCATATCTCATTATACTTGGTCATGTAATAAGCCGTATAATTGAAATACTTGAAGGTGTTTGGCTTCAGCTTGATGTTAAGCGTAAAGGCGGAATATGAGTTTGGTACTTCCTCAAGCCTTGTCCTATATGATTTAGGGAAAACTTTAGGATTGTCAAGCATCTTAACAAGAGAGCAGGGATGTATGGCTGAGATATAGTAGTCTGCCACAAGTTCACGCCCCTTTGCTGTAACGATGCTCTTTATCATCTTTTCCTCTGTCACAATCTTCTCCACTGCCTCATTCACATACACCTTGCCACCATTATCTATAATGAGGTTCTTGAGGACTTCCGCGAAGAGGCCACTACCTCCTGCAAAACGGCTCGGTCCATTGATGTAGAGGACGGAGATGATGGAATGAACATACGCTGGCGTCATATCACCCCTTCCCGAATACAGAGGATTCATGTATGCCACGATGCGCTGGAGACGCTCATCGGTTATATAGTGTGCGATGAAAGCATCTGCCGACTTAAGGAAGTCTTCAGAGTGCATATATATGTCATTCTTCACAGGACGTAGATAGAAGAGGTCAAGCTCATCAGTGAGATGGAACATGGCATCCACATATCGTGTGAGATTATCCTTCTGGTCTGGGAAATATGATGAAAGCGACTCGACGAAGTTCTTGCGTCCCTTGGCTATCTTATATACCTTCTTATCTTCTGAAAAATAGAGCCTGTCGATACAGTCGGCGTCCACATCCTTGATATGCATCTTATCAAGCACACCGAGGTACTTGCATATCTTTCGGATGTTTCCACCCTCCTGCATTCCACCAATCACGTGCATGCCCGTATCAAAAGATTCGCCAAAGCGTACAAATGTCTGAAGGCCTCCGCCGACAGTAGTATTCTTCTCTACGACCGTGACATCAAGCCCTTCCTTTGAAAGAATCGCACCAGTGAAAAGTCCACCAAGTCCTCCTCCTATTATGACTGCGCTTTTTCCCATTATTTGTTTGCCTCTTTAATTTGTTCGTAAATAACATCGGCTGGTATCAGTTCAGAACATGTGACTATTGTACCAACGATAACTCCCATCATGCCATGAGAGTTGACATTCTGTCCTGCCAACAACAGGTTAGGTATCTTGGTTCTGTATGGAACCCTTCCTGCAACACCAAGATTTATATCTTTTGACACACCATACATAGAACCGTCCTCAGTTCCCGTATAGTCTATATATGTAAGTGGTGTGGATGTGTAATAGCAATCTACGGCATCCATGAATCCTGGAAAATGTCTCTCCACTTGACGCATGAGCACTTCTGCCTTCATTGTCTTGAACGCCTCATAATCTGTTCCTCTTCGGCCTATCTTAGTGCCTTTCCACTGTGCCACATCTTCCATGTTCATATATGAAAGGATGACTCCGCTTCTTGCCCACTGTGCCTTGTCCTCATGGCACATGTGCATATAGAGGAATCCCTTCGGCCATTCTGCAGAAGAGTAATGTTCACAGCCCCATGGCGTTCCTCCCGTATAGCCATAATAGTTGGAGTTCATGTATGGCACAACTTTATCCTTGAACTTAACATACACTCCAAAACTGGCAGCAGAATTTGGAATGCTTTTAATCCGAGCCCTGAAAGCCGGGCGTATCAGTTTAGTGTCAAGCATCTCAAGCATCCTATTAGGATGTACGGTGCTAATCACATAGTCTGCATCATAGAAGTTCTCGTCAGCAGTAATAACACCCTTTGCCTGAGTATCGTCACATTCTATCTTCACAACCTTCTTACGTGTTAGCACCTTGCCTCCCATTTCCTCTATGGAACGTGCAAGTGACTGGGCAATAGCATCGCTGCCTCCTATTATACGGTATGCACTCTGATTGTAGAAATCCATAATGAACGCATGCTGTGAAAAAGGTGTCTTGTCACGTTCTGCCGAATAAAGAGGTATGTTCCCGACAAGGACAGACTTTAGAATCTCATCATCAAACAGTTCGTCAAGAACGGAATTTATACTGCGCATCTGATACTCAGTATCCAAATGAGCATCGCGAGTACCAGAGGTAAGGGATTTGAGCTTGGATGCCGATGCTACTTGCTCAATGATTGACATATATCTTGTTAGATTGTCTTTTTCCTTCGGAAAGTATGATGCCATTTTGTCAATGAACGCCTCCTTACCATTGGCAAAGCTGAATTGTGCACCTGCCAGACATACCCTGTCATAGGCTGTTGTGTCAAGCTGACTAAGCTTAATGTCATCAAGCAATCCGAGATATCGCATTACCGCATTCATGGTCTGTCCTTCGTCGCATGAACCGATAAAGTGCATACCGGTGTCAAACTTGGCACCTTTGCGTGTGAAACATTGTAGGCAACCTCCTATCTGTACACCTTGCTCAAGTATGGTCACGTCATAACCATTCTTTTGCAGGATGTAACCGCAGGACAAACCGCCCAATCCACTTCCTATAATAACAACCTTAGACATCTTGCTCTATCTTATTTGCAATCTCCCAGTATCTCTTCTTATAATATTGGCGCATATATGACGCCTGTTGTTTCAGAGTATCACCGAACGTATTGAGTTCATCTGGTGTGATACGTTTATCTATCTCTATTCGAATAGGCCACTTTGTGAGGTGCATATCCTTCTTTGGTAAAGCCTTTCCTGCTCCATATAGGACAAGAGGGACAATATCCAAGCCCAGCGTATGGGCAATATGAAATGCACCCTGATGGAAACGGCCGATACTGCAATCCACGGAACGTGTTCCTTCTGGATATACGGCTATGCTGTATCCACGCTCCACGAGGTTCTTAAGTTTAGGCATTATCGTGTCCACACCAGCTGAGACCGGA
>JAGCWG010000090.1 GCA_017961965.1 Bacteroidaceae bacterium
GCCAGCAACAAATGAGGCACGAAAGAGGACCGAGGGCGACACAGAGTATGAGTTTGTTTCCCCTGTAGATTCTATTGTCTTGTCATATTTGGACAATGGTTCTATGAAGTATCTGCACGTTAACAGTCGTGCAGCATGTGCGAGTGAATTCAAAGTTGTTGCTTTTTATAACGCAAAGGCTAATACTATTGAGATTGCAGAGGTAAACAAGGATGGTGGAACAAAATGTTTCTGTTATTATGATGTTGAATCTACAATCAACAATCTTTCACCGGGTAAGTATCGTGTAAGGATTCATAAGTTCTGGGACAGCCCGATGAGTAGCTTTATGTTACAAGAGATTACTACGGATTTCCTGACTGATGAAACTTTGAACCTGATTCTTGAGACTGAGATTGAGTTCAAAGATGGTATGAATGTTACATATCTCATTAGTGAACAGCCTTCTACTCCGAAGTTAGAGGCACGTCTTGTCAATACTCCTGAATGTAAGAATGCTTCATTTGTCCGTGAGGTTTCGCCAGCAACAAATGAGGCACGAAAGAGGACCGAGGGCGACACAGAGTATGAGTTTGTTTCCCCTGTAGATTCTATTGTCTTGTCATATTTGGACAATGGCTCTATGAAGTATCTGCACATCAACAGCAGTGCATCATGTGAGAGTGAATTCAAAGTTGTTGCTTTGTATAATACCGAGACAAATACTATTGAGATTGCAGAGGTAAACAAGGATGGTGGAACAAATTGCTTCTGTTATTATGATGTTGAATCTACAATCGACAATCTTTCATCAGGTAAGTATCGTGTAAGGATTCATAAGTTCTGGGACAGCCCGATGAGCAGCTTTATGTTACCAGATATTACTACGGATTTCCTGGCTGATGAAACTTCGAACCTGATTCTTGAGACCGAGATTGAGTTCAAGGATGGTATGAATGTATCTTATAAGATAGGAGAAGAAAAATAAATGTACTAATGGTTAAATAAATAATATAGTATATGAAAAAACAAATCTTTTCCCTGTTGTTGGTCCTTGCAGCAATCGTAGGCTTGAGCAGCTGCAATAAGGACGATGACGACGTTGTCAATAACAAAGAAAGCTTTGTTGGAACATGGTATGTCACGCAGCTCACTGGTGGCTTTGCTGGGGAGGCTATTGAGTATGAGCACAACGAGCTGATTGTCTATTTCTATTCCGACGGTAAAGGCAAAGTGGTAAACAATCGTAAGGATGGGGAACCTTTTGCTTCTGGTACATTCACTTATAACTTAGACAATAAAGAGTCTTCACGTCATATTTCCACAAAATGTATTTGCATTAATGGCGTGATGAGTGGTCTTCCATTATACTATACCTTTGATGGAGATAAGGTTTATCTCGCAGAGGATGTTTCCGATGGTTTCTGCTATACATTGAAGAGAAAATAATGATTCTGTAACGTGGTATTAATTTTTCATAAGAAAAGAGGAGCAAGAATAATTTTTCTGCTCCTCTTTTATCGTTCAAATCATTTTTTTACCAAAACTTTTTTGTATTTTTGTATCGGAAAATAAATAAATCAAACGAACAAATAATTCTTAATCGTGAAAACCAAGACTCCTAACCGCCTGATACCAACGATTACCGTTGTGGCAACATTCCTGTTTCTGTTCCTTGTCTTTAAGACAAGGGCAAATACATTGTTCAGCTATCATGAAGGCTGGTGTACATTTTACTATGACAGCCACTATATTTGTGACAATCTGACAAGTTACGATGGAATATGCAAACTGGCAAAGGGATTTGTGTTGCAATTCTTTGCCCACCCTTGGCATGGAGCATTGCTCTACTCATGTTTCTTCTCATTGATAGCATTTATCGCTGTTAATATCGCTGCAACACATCTTAAAAGCACAATAAAGAAGATAACAGCAGGAGCTGCCTGTTTCATACTCAGCATTACTCTTGCCTTATTTACTATTGGTAGTATATGCCAGATTAACTTAATGTCCGTTATATACACAAGAAATGCAAGTCAGATAGTAAATATGCAATACATGACAGCCAACCATTATTCGAGAATGGGTGACTGGGATAGAGTAATAGACGTATGTAAGAAATACCGTCCTGTGACATTCCTGCCCTTACAGAATTGCTTGAACATGGCTCTTGCAGAAAAGGGAGAACTTGGTGAAAAACTTATGGAAGAACCATGCCAGGATATCAGTAGCGTGTTTACGAACCAGATTCCTAACGAATACATAGCAGGGCTGCTAAGTGACGTTTACTATTCCATGGGACATATTGCACAATCCCAAAGATACGCTTTTGAGGCAAACGA
>JAGCWG010000091.1 GCA_017961965.1 Bacteroidaceae bacterium
AGAAGTTGCACGACGAGCGCAAGGAGATTATCGCCAAGGCAAAGGCTGACGCAGAGGAACTCCTCCAGAACTCCAACGCACGTATCGAGCAGACCATACGTGAGATTAAGGAGGCTCAGGCAGAGAAAGAGCGTACCCGCAGCATACGTCAGGACTTCAACGACTTCAAGCAAGAGGTCAAGGCTATCAATCCAGAGGAGATGGAGGAGAAAATCCGTCGCCAGATGGAAAAGGTCAAGGCTCGCAAGGAACGTAAGGAGAAAGGCGAAAGCAAGAAGGGACAGTCGCTTGCCAAGAACGGAGCTGTTGCTCCGACCGCAGGCAACACCGCTCCTCAGCCAAACACGGATGCCGTACTATTCAAGGAGAAGGATTGGGTTCGTCTCAAGGGAACAACCACTCCAGGACAGATAATCAAGATAAACGGCAACGAGGCTCTCGTTGGCTTTGGAGGAATACAGACAAACGTGAAGCTCAAGCGCCTTGAGCCAGCAGAGGCTCCAAAGAAGAAGGAGAACGTGGCTGCCACATTCGTGAGCACGCAGACTCAGGACAACATACGCGAGAAGACACTCAACTTCTCTCAGGACATCGACGTGCGAGGTATGCGTGGCGAGGAAGCAATACAAGCCGTCACATACTTCATCGACGACGCTCTTGTGGCTGGTGCTTCAAGGGTGCGAATACTCCACGGAACAGGTACGGGAATACTCCGCACACTCATCCGCCAGTATGTAGGCACGATACCAGCCGTGAGCGACTATCACGACGAGCATCCACAGTTCGGAGGAGCAGGAATAACGATTGTCGAGTTCATGTAAAAAAACGTAGTCTGACAGACTATCAATAGTAGTCGAACGGACTAATGATAGTCACCCATACGGACTAATGATAGTCGATAGTACGGACTATCGATAGTCGCACATACCGACTATCATTAGTCCGTTCGACCACTTTCGGATGTCGTTTTATAGACACACGACAAGACTGAAATACTGCATATTACGCTACGCAAAAGAATATACGTATATTGCAGTAACAATTCATAATTTTGAACCCCGAAGGGCTCAACGTAGTTAATTCTTAATTTTTCAACATCTCATGGATAATGAATTGAGCGAGGGTGAGCAGGTCTTCATATTCCGCAAGTTCATGCTTGACGAGGAAGACGAAGACGTGGAGCTCTACCACAGAGCCGCAATAGACAAGTTGCAGACACTCTATCCCGGCAAGAAGATAACCGACTACGGCACTCTTACCATCGGAATAGAGACGGACAGCATGTATTCCGACACAGGACAAGACATCTACGAGCTTGGTATGGTGGATTGGGAACTACCAGCCATCCGCAACACACGCGACGGAGAGGTCATTACGTTTAGAATCTGACCCACCCCAGCCCTCCCTACAGGGAGGGAGCTTAGTTACCACGTCCGCTGCGACCTTCATACATTCTATCAGCAACAAGGCTATCCAGTCCGCTCCCTGTAAGGAGGGTTAGGGTGGGTCTTCATTGAATTTGAACTATGACAACATTTCTCGAACTTATAGCAAACGACTTGTATCAGGAACTTGGGGGAGACTTCACCAAGACAACCATCATATTCCCTAACAAGCGTGCAAATCTGTTCTTCAACAACCATCTCGCAAAGATAAGCCCTTCGCCTGTCTTTGCGCCACAATATCTGTCCATAGGTGACCTGTTCGCTTCGCTGAGCGACCGCATAGTGGCTGACCAGATACAACTCGTATGCCGTCTTTACGAGGCGTTCCATAGCGTGACAAAGACAGAGGAGACACTCGACAAGTTCTACTCATGGGGCGAGATGATGCTGAGCGACTTCGAGGATATTGACAACAATATGGCAGAAGCAAGAAGCCTCTTTGTCAATATCGCCGAATTGCAGGAGATGACATCATTCGAGTTCCTTACGGACGAGCAGGTGGCTGCCATCAAGACCGTGTTCGAGAATTTTGACAAGGACAAGCGCACACGTCTCAAGGACAAGTTCCTGAGTATATGGGATGCCCTTGCCCCTACCTACCAGACATTCAAGGAACAGCTTGCCAAGGACAACCTCTGCTATGAGGGTATGATGAAGAAGGAAGTCATAGAGACGCTCAAGAATACACCTGAGAAGATTATCGACCGACTAAAGAGCGATAATTACGTCATAGTCGGCTTCAACGTACTCAACGAGACGGAGCGTCAGCTCTTCAAGTTCCTCAAGAAGAACAAGAACACATACTTCTACTGGGATTACGACAAGGCATACGAAAAGGATGAGGCTGGACGCTTCATCATGCAGGACATACAGGACTTCGGCAACAGGTTTGCCGACCACCCTGAGTATTATCAGAATCTCTGGCAGAAGAAGAACATATCCTTCGTGAATGCAACCACGGAGAATGCCCAGACACGTTATGTGAGCAAATGGATAGAGGAGACAATAAAGGATGGCACACATCTTAACGAGAACGCTATCGTGCTATGCAACGAAGCCGACCTGCCTTCAGTACTCCACTCCATTCCATCAACCCTCTCGGACGAGGGACAGACAGAACTCGTGAGCGACAAACACACGTTCCTCAACGTCACCCTGGGATTTCCTCTTGGCGACACGCTGGCTTACAGCTACGTACAGGCGTTGCTCGAACTCCAGATACACGGAAAGTCGAGCAACGGCTACTGGCGCTACAGCTATGTGGCTGACGTACTACGCCACCCATTCACACGCCGTCTGTCAGGTAATGCGTCAGTAGCAATACTCTCGCATCTCAACAGCCGAAACATTACGTTCCCAAGCGAGAAGGACATACTCTATCCTTTCACACACCCAAAGGAAGATGAAGAGCCTATGCCTTATGCAGAGTACTTTATACGTCAGCTGTTCACACCCGCAGGTTCAAAGCACGAGATAACGTCATACGTCATCGAGATGCTCAAGAAGATAGGAATATCATACAAGGGCGAGAAGAACGAGGCTCTGCAGAAGGAATCCATCTTCACGGCTTATACGGTCATCAATCGTGTACAGTCGCTCCTTGAGGAGAACCCACTCCTTGCAAGCGTGAACAACGAGACGCTCAACCGTCTCATACGACAGATTATGACGAGCAACTCCATTCCTTTCCACGGAGAACCAGCCATAGGACTTCAGGTGATGGGAGTGCTTGAGACGCGTAACCTCGACTTCAAGAACGTCATACTCCTCTCATGCAACGAGGACATGCTCCCTAAGAACGTGCATCGTGCATCACTCATTCCGTACAACCTCAGAGAGTTCTACGGCATGACGACCATGGAGAAGCAGGTGAGCCTCTACGCATATTATTTCTACAATCTCCTGCAAAGGGCGGAGAACATAACCGTCATGTACAACTCATCAAGCGAAGGTCTCAACAAAGGTGAGAAGTCACGCTTCATGATGCAGATGGAGATAGAGACAAAGAAGATATTAGGGCCTGACAACAAGATAATACACAAGACGTTGCTTGCCGACAACGAGGCACAGAAGCCTAACGACTGCTTTGCGCCTAAGACAGAAGAGTTGATGCAGAAGATGGACGAGCGATTCAAGAATGGAATACTCTCGCCTACAGCCATCAACAATTATCTCCGTTGTCCGCTTGCCTTCTACTTCAAGTACATAGCCAACTACAAGGATCAAGACGAGGTGACGGAGGAGGTTGACAGCCCTGCCTTCGGTACAATCTTCCACAAGTGCATGGAGGATATTTACGGCTCATTTGCTGGTCGTCAGATACAATCAAAGGACCTTCTGGCAATAGCAAACGACAAGGTCAAGATTGCACGTATCGTAGATGAGGCTTTCGCCACGGAGTTCTTCCACAAGGACAAGAATGAGGTGGTGCACTACAATGGAGAACAGAAACTTAACCACAAGGTGCTCTGCAAGTATGTCCGCAACCAGCTACTCTTCGACTCACAGAGTTGCCCTATGCGTAACGTGCACGTGGAGAAGAGAATTGAGCACACGGAAGTCATCAAGGGACACGAAATACATCTCGGAGGTTCAATCGACCGATTTGAGACGCTCAACGACCCTGCGAACAATCAGGATTACCTGCGTATCGTGGATTACAAGACAGGTACAAAACCAGAGAAGAACGTGACGAGCGAAAAACTCTTCAACAGTTCGGGCGATGCCAAGTACCATTGTCAGGCGATGTATTACAGCTACGTGATGCGTCGTGTACTCGAACGCGAGTATGGCGACGTGAGCAAGATTCCGCCAATACGTCCGTCGCTCATGTATGTCACTCAGGCACTTGCACAACGTGAGGACAGCTTCAAGGTAAACGGAAACGAGATGACCGACTTTGCTGACTACGAGGAGGATTTCCATGCCATGCTCAAGTCAACAATCGAGGACATCTTTGACCCGGATATTCCTTTCCGCCAATGTGAGGACAAGAGCAAATGTGCAAACTGCTCGTTCGTCCGCTTCTGCCGAAGGATGAGCTGAGGAAATTAAGAATTAAGAGTTAAGATTTTGGAGAACGAAAATTTAGAAAATTAAAGAAAATTCTTATTCTTCTTTAAACACAGAAGACTCAGAGGACACAGAGCCAGCATGTTAATTATTAATTAGATGGTTTTCTTTTGTTTTCATATGTTTTCTTTTGTTTTTCTAATTGGCCGCTTGGCGGCAAAAAAGCAGAATGATAAAGTCAAAAGTAGAGAAAATATTCCTTGGAATTGACCCGGGAACAAACGTGATGGGTTATGGAGTACTCCGTATTGTTGGCAACAAGGCGGAGCTTATTGCCATGGGCGTGATTGAACTCAGCAAGTATGAGAGTCATTATCTGCGCCTTGGCAAGATATTTGAACGTGTGACGAGCATCATAGAGTCGTACAAGCCAGACGAGATGGCTATTGAGGCGCCATTCTTTGGCAAGAACGTACAGTCAATGCTCAAACTCGGTCGTGCTCAGGGAGTTGCCATCACAGCTGCCATCATGCGCAACATCCCTATTCACGAGTATGAGCCAAGAAAAATCAAGATGGCGATAACGGGTAACGGTAACGCTTCAAAGGAACAGGTGGCAGGAATGTTACAGAGGATGCTCCACATTTCAAAGGAAGACATGGATGTCCAACTTGATGCTACAGATGCCGTTGGAGCCGCCTATTGCCACTTCATTCAGATGGGTAAACCCGAAACAGAGAAAAAATTTTCCTCTTGGGCAGATTTCGCCAAGAAAAACCAGGATAAAATACACAGATAATTCAAATCTTTTTTGTATCTTTGTGCCGTTTTATGAGGAAACCATGTACGTAGTACATAACCCTCGAATTAAAAATTATCGATTAGCACAAAGATGAACAATAACAACGCATTTCCATACAGAGCTTACGCAATGGAGTACGGCACATTCCTCGGCATTGCGTGGACGGCTGTATTTTTCCTTTTCATAGCAACCATAAGGACAGCATCCGACTTATACGCAACCCTTGCATTCTTCGCTTTCCTTAGCCTTGCCATCATCCCTTTCTTGTTTGCATGGCGCATCAAGCAGCTTCAGGGCAAGGGCGAAAGTCTCGGAATACTCCGTGGATGCTTATTCTCATTCAACCTGTTCATGTTTGCAAGCCTCTTTACAGGTGCATGCGAATATGCTTACTTCGCATTCTTCGACCACGGTACATTCGTGGATAGCTTCATGAAAATATATTTCAATCCGGAAATAGCAAACGTCTATAACAACGCAGGACTTAAAGACCTCTATGGCGAGGCAAAGACAGGACTCATGCAGTTCGGCAACCTTTCGCCATACGAGAAGGCTGGCTCATTCTTCACATTCAGTTTCTACACGAGCCTCTTCTTCATCCTGCCAGTAGGCGCACTTGCATCCCTCAAGAGCAGCAGGAAGATACAAGCATGAGAAAGAGCTGAAGGTTATCAGTCGAAGTAGTGACTAATTAGTGACTAAGTACTGACCTACTACTGACTAAGTAGTGACTCTCATCCTTTATGCTTGCTTTATGTTTCCCTTATGTCGCTCTTAGGTTTCTCTTAGCATCCTGTACAAATGCTAAGAGAATTGAAGGAGACACGAAGGAACAAAGACAGAAAAACAGAATAAAGAAACGTAAAAAACAACATACAGACAATGGACATTTCAGTAATCGTTCCACTATACAACGAGGAAGAATCACTTCCTGACCTCCACGCATGGATTAAGCGTGTGATGGACGAAAACAAATTCACATACGAGATAATCTTCGTCAACGACGGTTCTACCGACAAGTCATGGAAGGTCATCGAGGAACTTGCAAGCAAGAACCCAGAGGTTCACGGCATCAAGTTCCGTCGCAACTACGGCAAGAGCCCTGCCCTCTTCTGCGGATTTGACCGTGCTGAGGGCGACGTGGTAATCACCATGGACGCTGACCTTCAGGACAGCCCTGACGAGATACCAGGTCTCTACAAGATGATTATGGAGGATGATTACGACCTCGTAAGCGGCTACAAGCAGAACCGTAAGCAGGGCGACCCTCTCTCAAAGACAATCCCAACAAAGCTCTTCAACGCAACAGCACGTGCCGTGAGCGGAATAAAGAACCTCCACGACTTCAACTGCGGTCTCAAGGCTTACAAGAACGAGGTTGTCAAGAACATCGAGGTGTATGGCGAGATGCATCGCTACATTCCTTACCTTGCCAAGAATGCAGGATTCGCTAAGATTGGCGAGAAACCTGTTCACCATCAGGCACGCAAATACGGCAAGAGCAAGTTCATGGGTTGGAACCGCTTTGTCAACGGCTACCTTGACCTCTTGAGCCTTTGGTTCATCAGCACATTCGGATTGAAGCCAATGCACATCTTCGGATTCGTGGGTACACTCATGTTCATCATCGGTTTCTTCTCAGTCGTAACCGTGGGAGGCATCAAGCTTTACGCCATCATGAACGGTACTCCTCACCCTCTCGTGACAAACTCGCCATACTTCTACATCGCACTCACGATGATGATTCTCGGCACTCAGCTATTCCTCACAGGCTTCCTTGCCGACATGATTAGCCGCAGCTCACAGGAGCGTAACAACTAACAGATCAGCAAGAGCATCTAAGCTTGATAAGCAAGAGTTAAATGTTATAAGCTAAGAATTATAAGTTGAAAAGAATATTTTCCATACTCGCAACGGCAGCCATCATGGCAGCTTGTTCGTCAAACAACTGTCCGCTGGAGAACTTCGTGGCTTGCAACTACGGATTCTACGACCAAGAGGGCAAGAGCGTGACCATACTGGACACGGTGACCGTCAAGACGCTACTCCCTGGCTACAAAACGGTTTACACCTACCGCAGGTTAGGTTACATGACCGTCACCAAGGAGCGCATCGACTCATCGATGATAAAGGCAGGTTACACGATGAAGCCAGAGGTTGTGCGTCGCGACACGATACTCCTCAACCGACTCACAAAGGCATCCACGTTCAAGTTGCCGATGAGCTACTTCAACGCAGAGGACACACTCGTGATTTCGTACTCAAGCATAGCATTGGCAGACACGATAAAGGTTACGCACGACAGCTATCCTTACGTCGAGCTTCCTGAGTGCGGCTCATACCGCTTCCACTATCTGAGGAACGTGCAGTCAACCGACAGGCACATCGACCATGTGGAGATATCAAATCCTAAAGTAAACTATGACGGAAATGAGAATATCAAGATTTACCTCAATGGTACAGCGGAGTAAGGCAATACTAACAATAGCCGTATGCACACTCGCTCCTCTGAACGCTTTGGGACAGACAATAACCGGAGAGACAGCCGAGGGTAAGGTTACGATAACCGACTCAACAGTTGTTGCTGAAGGCGAAGGCAAGCCTACCAAGTGGGTTCCGTCATGGGAAGAGGAAGAGCCACCGCTCATGTTCTTCCAAGGATTCACACTCTCATTCGACATCCTCGGAGCAGGAATGAGAGCCATGTCAAGCAACGGAAGCCTTGAGGCTGCCCTTAGACTCAACCTCAAGAACACGTACTTCCCGATAGCCGAACTCGGAGTGGCAAACTGCGACAAGACAGATGACAACACCAGCATACGCTACAATACGAGCGCACCATACTTCCGCATAGGATTTGACTACAACATCCTAAAGAACAAGCGTCAGGACAACCGCCTGTTTGCAGGACTCCGCTACGGAATATCATCATTCAACTACGACGTTCACGGTCCTGCTCAGATTGACCCAATATGGGGAGGCGAACACGACTTCAAACTCAACGGAGTGACATGTACGAGCCAATGGCTTGAAATCTGTTTCGGATGTCAGGTCAAGGTATGGAGCAGCTTCCACATGGGATGGAGCATAAGACACAAGAGGGAGTTGAAATCATCCAACGACGGAAGCTCACATCCATATTACATCCCTGGTTACGGAACTACAACGACAGGCAGTTGCTGGGGAGGAACATACAACCTCATCTTTGACCTCAACTGGGGAAAGAAGAAGAAGGCAAGTCCGATATTGGAGAACTCAAACAGCGAGAACAAATAATTCCGCACAAAATATGAAATTGAATTTACAAGAAAATACAGAACCACATAAGATTAAATGGCATGGATGGCTCCTCCTCGTAGGACTCATCTGCGGAACCATATATATTGTACGCCAGCAGCACCCAGAGTACTTTGAGAGCAACTCAAAGGAATGGGACTCAGAACTCGTAAAGCGTAACGAAGGAGCTGTCTTCGGCACATTCTATCACATCACATACGAGTCAGACAAAGACCTTCAGAAAGGTATCGACTCGACCCTTGCCGAGGTTGACCGCTCACTTTCTCCATTCAACAAGCAATCAATCATAACAGCCGTGAACAATGGCGATGACGTAGAACTCAATACCATGTTTACAGATGTCTTCATGCTTGCACAGAAGATTTCAAAGGAGACAGAAGGCGCATTCGACATTACCGTAGCACCACTCGTCAATCTTTGGGGCTTCGGCTTCAAGAATATAAATAATGTGAACGACGCCACAGTTGACAGCCTTCGTCAGTTCGTAGGTATGAACAAGGTGTCACTCACGGACGGCAAAGTCATGAAAGAACATCCTGAGACGATGCTTGATTGTAGCGCAATAGCCAAGGGATACGGTGTGGATGCAGCAGGTCTTTACCTTGAGAGCATGGGAGTAAAGAACTACATGGTCGAGATAGGCGGAGAGGTTCGTCTCCGTGGCAACAACCCACGTGGCGACCTTTGGGCAATAGGCATCAACAAACCTGTAGATGACTCACTCAACGTAAGCACAGATATCCAGCAGGTTGTAAAGGCAACAGACATCGCAATGGCAACATCTGGCAACTACCGTAATTTCTATGTCAAAGGAGGAAAGAAATATGCTCACACCATTGACCCACGAACAGGTTATCCAGTACAGCACTCCATTCTTTCATCCACGGTACTTGCCAAGGATTGCGCCACAGCAGACGCCTACGCTACATCCTTCATGGTTCTCGGTCTTGACGGGGCAAAGAAGGTGCTCAAGACACATCCTGAACTCCGTGTGTTCTTCATTCTCTCAAAGGATGACGGCACAACAGAAGAGTGGTACTCGGACAACATGAAGGAACTACTTTTGAATAATGAGGAATAAAAATAATGAGGAATGAGTAATTAGTAATGAGTAATAGCCATTCGGCAAAACATAAAAACCTAAGAACTTAAGAACTTAAGAACTTAAAAACTCATAAACTCAAAAACTTAAAAACTCAAAAACTCTCGTAGAGTCATGGAACTGACAATGTTTGAACGCCTGCAGCAGTTGCCACTCCTTCAGGGAATGAGCATCAAGGATCTTGAGAACATGGTATTCAAGATAAGGCTTGACTTCAAGCAACACCTTGCAGGAGAACAGATAGCGGAACAGGACGAACCATGCAGGAAACTGATATTCGTCCTCAGTGGAACCTTGTCCGTACAATACCGCAACCCTGACGGTTCGCTAATTGTGACAGAGGAGACAAGCGCCCCACTCGCCATCGAGCCATGCAGTATGTATGGTATGAAACAGAGGTTCACGCGTGACTACACCTTTGAGACAGACGGAAGCACGCTCACCATACCAAAGAGTATCTTCATGTCAGAAATGATGGATTACCCCATCATACGAACAAATATGCTTAACATGGCATGCAACATGATGCAAAGACAGACGACACGTCTCATGCAGGCAGAACCAGATAACGTGACCGACAAGGTCATCGACTTCCTATCACGCCAATGCACCACCCAGAAAGGCGAAAAACATTTCAGGGTAAAGATGGAAACAATAGCCGAAATGATTGGCGAGACACGCCTCAACGTTTCAGGAACTCTCAAGACGTTTGCACAAGAAAACATCATCATGCAACATCGCAACGGATTCAAGGTTTATGACTTTGCTAAACTGAGTGCCTGCCGTGGTAAAATGAATAAACAAAACAAATAAAGATGAACAATCCATTTTATACAGATTATAAATACATACCTTTCGACAAGATAAAGTTTGAAGACTATGAGCCTGCCCTTCTACGAGGAATCGAAGAAGAGGACAAGGAGATAGAAACAATCGTCTCTAATCCTGAAGCTCCTACGTTTGCAAACACCATAGAGGCTCTCGACAAGACAGGTGCCCTTCTTGGTCGCGTCGAGGAATGTTTCTACAATCTTCTGAGCGCAGAGACAAATGATGCTCTCGATGAACTTGCACAGAAGATGTCACCTGTCCTTAGCGAACACAGCAACAACATATCACTCAATCCACAACTGTTCGCAAAGGTCAAGGCTGTTTATGACGAATACAAGGCAAAGGACTTTGAGGGACTTGATGCAGAACAGCAGAAACTCCTCAAGGACAACTACGTGGGATTCGTACGTAATGGTGCTCTCCTTTCCGACGACAAGAAGGAGGAACTCCGTCGCATTTCATCCGAGCTTAGCGTACTCGGTCTTCAGTTCTCACAGAACAAACTGAAGGACACCAACGACTTCATGCTCCACCTTACCAACAAAGATGACCTCCAGGGCTTACCTGAGAGTGCCATCGAAGGCGCACGCGAAGCAGCCAAGGAGAAGAACCTCGACGGTTGGGTATTCACACTCCACTATCCAAGCATGACTCCATTCATGACATATAGTGCTAAGCGTGAACTCCGCAAACAGATGTACATGGCGTATAACACGATGTGTACTCACGACAACCAGAACAACAACACCGAGATTGTACGCAAGATAGTCAACCTCTCTATGGAGATGGCTCAGCTTCTCGGTTACAAGACATACGCCGATTACGTCCTCGAACGACGTATGGCAGAGAACAGCAACAAGGTTTACAAACTCCTTCATGACCTCATTGACGCTTACATGCCTACCGCTAAGGAGGAAGTAAAGGCAATAGAGGCACTTGCAAAGGAGATTGAGGGTGACAACTTCACTCTTGAACCTTGGGACTTCGGCTACTATGCCAACAAGTTGAAGGAGAAGAAGTACAACCTCAACAGCGAGATGCTTCGTCCTTACTTTGAACTCTCAAAGGTAAAGGAAGGCATCTTCGGACTTGCCACACGTCTCTACGGCATCACATTCAAGAAGAATGACACGATTCCAGTATATCATCCAGACGTGGAGGTTTATGACGTGAACGATAAAGACGGCACACCTCTCGCCACCTTCTACTGTGACTTCCACCCTCGTGCCTCAAAGAAGTCAGGCGCATGGATGACAAGCTTCAAGGAAGAGTGGAAGGAAGAGGATGGTACTCGTTCACTCCCACAAGTCTCAATCGTGACAAACTTCACAAAGCCAACGGCAGAGAAACCAGCCCTCCTCACTCTTGACGAGGTGGAGACATTCCTTCACGAGTTCGGTCACTCGCTCCACGGCATGTTTGCCGATACCAAGTACCGCTCACTCTCTGGCACAAACGTATATTGGGACTTCGTAGAACTTCCATCCCAGTTCATGGAGAACTACTCCGTGGAGAAGGATTTCCTCCTCACCTTTGCAAGACACTACGAAACAGGCGAGGCTTTGCCTGACGAACTCATCCAACGAATCGTGGCAAGCCGCAACTTCAACGTAGCATACGCCTGCATGCATCAGGTCAGCTTCGGACTTCTCGACATGGCATACTACA